>VFFT01000080.1 GCA_009392775.1 SAR202 cluster bacterium
AAATTCTAGCATACCCTACACTGGTTGGGAATGATCCCGCTTCAAATTAATATTTGAATTACAGAGTAAAAGAGGTTTAAATATGAGTTATGTAAACTCCAAGTCGATCAGGTTGTTTGAAACTTTTAGGATCGTATTTTATACCCCAATATATGTTTCCTTAAGTGGGGGGTTCTGGAACAAGCAAGGATTGGACATTTCTTTCTCAACTTGCCCACCGGAATATCCTCACCCTCTAAGCGCCCTCAGGCATCAAGTAGCTGATGTAGTTCAATCAGGGATAATGAGAAGCATTATTAGCTTGGACTGGGGAGCATCCACAGTTCCTCTTCACTTTGCCAAGATAAACTCGGGCGACGGATTTTTCGTCTTGCGCCGTCAATCCGATACACCATTTCAATGGCAGGATATGAATGGTGCAAAAGTTATCCCAGTCGGGTTCTCACCCATGCCGTGGGCTTCTTTCCAATATGCCTTGCGGGCGCACAATATTGACCCAACTAATCTAGACATATTACATAGAGGATCCCTACAAGAAGCTCTAGATACATTCATAGCCGGAGAAGCGGAATTCGTTCATGTTCCGGAACCCACAGCAGATTATCTAATTACAGAACACGGCGCCGAAATAGCTATACCACTAGGTTCTGAAAACGGTCATATAGCATACAGCTCTTTCGCCTCAAACCCGGACTATCTAGATAAAAACCCTGAGAATATCCAAAAGTTTTATGATGGGTTTAGTGAAGGTCTCAAATGGCTATCTGAAAATCCACCTCAGGTTGTTGCTGAAAGTATAAAAGAATTTTTCCCTGATGCTTCACCAGAGGCACTCTCCCGATCCATATCAAGATACAAAGATCAGAACACCTGGCCCACAAATCCAAAATTGAACGAGCCAGAGTATCAAGGATTACAGACTATTTTGATGAATGCCGGATTGGTAAAAGAACGTCAAGCGTACGACAGGGTAGTTAGCGGAGAGTTTTTCAACTAACACCTGCAAATAAATCTATAAACCGCAACACAACACCTTTACAACAATTAGCTGGAAACCTAATGGCGTAACTTCCATCGCAAGACCAATAGAAATTACGCCACTACTATACCAAAGAGATTATTCTATACGCTAGAATTCGCTTGACTAACTCTTCCGTGTGTATTTATCAATACCAACGCCGTCTGGAACACCAACGTATATATCACCGTTAGGTGCAATCCAACTACCGTGACCACCACGTATTATCCATCGTGCCAAGAGTTCACCCTTATTATTCATAAGGCTAATTCTCGAATCGGTATCTTCTGTATGTCCTTGACGGGCATCGTTGCCACCTTCACTGATACAGAACACCCCATCTTTATCCTGTGATATATCCATGGGGCGAAGTAGGTCAGTCCACATATTCAGATATTCTCCATCAGCATCAAATATCTGAACCCTGTTATTCTCCCTATCACAAACATACAATAGTCCGTCGGCGCCAACCATCATACTGTGAACCAGGTGAAATTCGTTTGGTCCACCCTTGCCAGGCTGCCCCCATGATGATTTGAGTTGACCATCAGCTGAGAACCTGTGGACCCTGGCATTTCTGTATCCATCAGATACATATATATCGCCTGATGGTGATGGAACCATTTCTGTTGGGTAATTAAATGGTCCTGCAGCTCTAGGCACCAACGTACCAGGTACTTCGCAACCAGTATCTGAATGGACACCACGATCACCCAATATCTGTAGAGGCTTCCCGTCCAAGGTATATTTCAGACAGACCGAATCTTCCCTATCAGTTATGTAAACTATGTCATCTTCGATGAATATGCCGTGTGGGTTTTCGATAGCACTCAAACCCCATGATCCAATGTAATTGCCTTCTGGATCAAAGATTACTATTGGCGGCTCTTTTCTCTGAAAACCATATACGTTTCCTTTCGAATCTGTTGCTACAGCACTAACCATCCCAAAGGTTTCCCCATCTGGGAGTTTGGCCCAACTCTCTATAAGTTCGTAGCTATATTTTCCGCTTCCCACAGTAGTCATGTATAACCCCTTTCTTGTTTATTATTTTTCTAGAGAACGGTCAGGATACTAAACCCTGTACCGTTCTTACTACTCTTCCAGCATTAGGCACGTAATTATTTTCTAAAGGCCTGCTATATGGGACAGGCGTATGAGGTGCCGTTACCCTAGACGGAGGCGCGTCCAAATAATCAAAAGCCTCTTCAGCTACCCTAGCGCAGATATCTGACGCCAAACTGCACACAGGAGTATCTTCATCTACTACAACCAGTCGATGTGTACGCCGCACTGAATCTATAATATGGTCATAATCGATCGGAGAGACACTAAGTAAATCAATTACCTCTGCATCTACACCCTCTTTCTGAAGTTCTTCGGCTGCTTCAGTACAAACCCATGTCATTCGAGATATCCCAACTAGCGTAATGTCCTTACCAGGTTTTACTGTCCGGGCCTTACCCAAAGGTATAACATAAGACTCTTCTGGCACTGCACCCTTATTAAGATAAAGACCTTTATGCTCAAAATAAACTACCGGATCGTCATCTCTTATCGCTGCGGTAAGCAGACCTTTTGCTGTATATGGATCTGAGGGAACGACTCCCTTTAGGCCCGGGATATGACTGAATATTGAGTAAAATGACTCTGAATGCTGCGCTGCGCTCCCAAATCCAGCTCCAATTCGCGTCAATAAAACAAAGGGCACTTTGACCTGGCCACCAAACATATACCGCATCTTGGCAGCATTGTTCAGCAACTGATCCATACACACACCAACGAAATCCACAAACATGAGTTCAGCAACGGCTCGCATGCCAGTCGAGGCTGCTCCTATAGCTGTTCCGACGAAGGCTGCTTCAGATAAAGGGGTGTCCAATATTCGCTCTTTTCCAAACTGTTGAATTAATCCGACAGTTGTACGGAAAGGTCCGCCCCAAGCATCAACAATACCGAGATGTTCAAGTCCTGCTCCACCAGCTATCTCTTCACCCATGATAATAACGGTTTCATCTAGCTCCATTTCCTGGCGAAGAGCTTCATTAATAGCTTCACGATACAAAATTTCTCTATCTACTGTGGTACTCATAATATCTGTGGTCATATCAAACTCCTATCTGGAAAATAACAGATCAGATCATGATCGGATTTATATATCCATATTTGCGCCGCGACGCATCATATCGACAGGGTAATCAACATACACATCGTCATAGAGTTCCAATGGCTCAGGCATCGGGCTTTCGTCGGCGAACTTAATAGCTTCTTCCATCAAGGCTTCAGCTTCATTATCCATTTGGTTTAGCTCTTCCTCAGTAACCAATCCCTCAGGTAAAACCATCTCCCTGAATAACTTCAGAGGATCACGGCTTCGCCAATAGTCCTGTTCTTCCTTAGTTCTATAACTTAGAGGATCATCGAAAACTGTATGGCCGTAAAACCTGTAGGTGCGGCATTCCAGCAACGAAGGTCCCTCTCCTGCGCGCGCCCTAGCTACTGCTTCTCCTGCGGCCTCATATACAGCGAACACATCCATTCCATCAACATGTATACCAGGCATATCATATCCAGCAGCCCGATCAGCTACATTAGCGACGGACAATCCATATGAAACCGGTGTTGATTCGGCATAACCATTGTTTTCACAGCAGAATATAACTGGTAATTTCCACACTGAAGCCAGGTTCATGCATTCATGCAAAATACCCTGATTAGCTCCACCATCTCCGAAGAACGCTACCGCCACTCTCCCAAAGTTCCTTAATTTTGAGGTTAATGCAGCCCCAACTGCCAAGGGTACACTGGCCGCTACAACTCCATTGGTTCCTAGCATGCCCTTACTCATATCCGCTATATGCATCGATCCACCTTTACCCTTGTTGTTACCGGTAGAACGACCAAACAGTTCAGCCATCATATTTTTGGGATCAACACCTTTGGCTATACAATGTCCGTGGCCTCGGTGAGTGCTGCCAATATAATCTTCATCTGTTAGATGAGCGCATATACCAGTAGGAACCGCTTCCTGACCTGCGGAAGAATGAACTGATGCTGACATTTGACGCTGACCTGTTTCCGGAATACCTCGTTCCTCAAAATGACGAATTGTTGTCATAGTCTTATACAGACTAAGCAAGGTATCGCGATTCAAATCCATAATATTTTTCTCCCACGATATCTTAATTCCGGGCCTAAACCCGATTCGGTTTCATGGTAGCATCAGGTCATCCTATGTCAATAGGACACTATTCTAGTGTGATTTGTATAAAATTACTTGGTCACCGGAAGAGAGCAACAACGAGCGTGAAGCATGTCCATTAGGAACAGCAATTTCCAAGTAACCATTACTGCCTAACAGCGCTATGGGCTCATTAGGTGTCGTTGTATTCCCATCATTAAAGGTTCTGTGGATAGATCGTATACAAGACCCAGACATCTCTACTATGACATTGGCATCTTCAGTTAGGAGGGTATTAGAAATATTTGTAATCAAGTTACCAAAATGATCAACGTAAATTACTTCACCCACTATCCTATCTTCTGTAATTACTAAGTCTGGGCCTGCATAACCTAGAACGCTTTCTACCGGATCACCTAGTTCTGACGGGGTTGCCCCTAGACTCAGATGAGCACCTACAGGGGCAAATATATCTCTGCCATGAAAAGTATCACTAGTGGGAGTCAAAAATACTTCCGAATTAGTTATCCTGAATGCCTTGCATCCTGAGGGTACATGAATATTTGCAGTGTCGGATCGAGAGTCATCCGAATATTTACCAAGTATTCCGGAAAACAGCCCATTATCAGGGCCGACTAGGTAGGCACGGGGAGTCATTATTATGAGCGCGGACCGTTCTGTTCCAACACCTGGATCTACGACCGAGATATGTATGGTGTGGTCAGGAAAATAATTGTAACTGGTGGAAAGCAACATTGACCCATGAGCAATGTTTTGGGGTTCCACATAATGCGAATGATCGATGATTCGGGCTTTAGGGTTGATACCCAAGATAACACCCTTCATAACACCGACGTAAGGATCTTCGAGACCAAAATCGGTAGTTAGAACAATTGGGGCTCTATTCATTACCATCTATGGATATTATTACGGACTATTTACCCTAAGCTAACCGGACGCTTATAACGGAAACAATCAAAAATAAAGCAATTAGAATTATAGTGAACTGGTAAAGTGTGCGCTCCAAGCCTCTACGGGTACGGACACCATTCTGCGCACTCCCAAAGAGACCAGATCCGCCCTCTCTAACTTGAGACAATATAACTAGAACCAAGACTACAGATATTAATATTTGTGCTATGTTTAGAAATTCCATTACTTTACTACCTTAATTTTCTACACATTCTCTAATTTTTCTATTATTAAAGACTGTACTAAATCCGGCTTAGCTTGGCCTTTAGTTAACTTCATAACTTGACCTACTAAGAACTTGGCGGCGCTTTCCTTACCATTATGATAATCCTCGACCGCTTTAGGATTATCGTTGATCACATCCACTACAGATGTCTCGATAACGCTGGAATCGTTGATCTGAGCTAATCCTTTATCGGACACTATCTTACTAGGGATTACCCCACTATTGAAAGCTTCTTCAATAACGGTTTTAGCCATTGTCACACTTAGTGTATCAGAATCCACTAGTGTTATCAGATCATTCAAGTGACCTGGTATGAATTTGCACTCGTCTATCGATTGTTCAGTTGCATTAAGCAATCTAGTCAAATCACCAAGAATCCAATTGCTTGCCTGTTTTGCAAACTGCGGTAGTTGATCGACATTCTTATCATAGCAAGCGATAACCGCTTCGTAGTAATCGGCTACAGGTTTGGAAGATGTAAGTTGCGTAGCATCATATTCGGAAAGTCTATGATCTGTTGCGAACCTAATTTGCTTATCTTGTGCAAGTTCTGGCAAGCTATCCCTGATTTCCGAAACCCAACTAGGCTGAATTACTAACGGGGGCAGATCTGGCTCTGGAAAGTATCTATAATCATGAGCCTGTTCTTTACTACGCTGAGAGACCGTAACTTCCCTATCGTCAACCCATCCACGAGTTTCCTGAATTATATTCCCGCCCTCTTCTAGGAGTTTCGTCTGTCGCTCAATTTCATAATTTATGGCTAAATAAACCGACCGGAAACTATTCATGTTTTTCACTTCGGTCTTCGTACCGTAAGTATCACTTCCCTTTGGTCTCAGACTTACGTTGGCGTCGCACCTGAAATTGCCTTCCTGCATGTTAGCTGCAGAGACTCCAAGGTATTGCACAATACCATGTAAGGTCGTCAAATACGCCCGTGCTTCATCAGCGGACCTCATATCCGGTTCACTAACAATCTCCATTAAGGGCACACCAGCACGATTAACATCAACCAAACTGTAGGAGTTGTCTGAAGACGCTGTATGGTGCTGCAGTTTTGCGGCATCCTCTTCCAGATGTACCCGGTCTACTCCTATAGAGCGTTTACTACCGTCAACATCTATCTCCAGAGTACCCTTGACTGCGAGGGGCATATCAAATTGAGATATTTGATAACCCTTCATAAGGTCTGGGTAAGGATAATTTTTTCTATCAAATTTAGAATACTCAGGTATATCACAATTTAAAGCTAAGCCTGTCATAACCGTAAATTCCACGGCCTTTTCATTAATAACAGGTAAAGCGCCCGGCAACCCTAAACAAACAGGGCACACCGCACTATTAGCTGCACTATCTTGGTATCCGGCTGGACAGCCACAAAACATTTTACTTTTTGTCTTTAGTTGGACGTGGACTTCCAAGCCTATAACGGATTCGTATTCCATCTCATCCTAACTGTTACTCATATATCAAGATTAATTATATCAAGCTAAATCACAATACGGTTCGAAAGGCAATTAATCTTCGTCCCCATACTGCTCTTTCAAGGATTCTACGACCGCAGGATCTGCCAGAGTCGTGGTATCCCCAAGAGCACGTCCCTCTGCAACATCTCTTAACAATCGGCGCATTATCTTTCCGCTCCTAGTCTTAGGTAGCTCAGCTGCAAAATGTATATCATCCGGTCTACAAATTGGTCCTATCTTGGTTGCAACGTGCTGTTTTAGCTCTGTTATTAAAGCGTCTGACGTATCTATATTTTCCTTGACGGTAACAAACGCAACAATAGCCTGACCCTTTATTTCATCAGATCTACCAATACAGGCTGCCTCAGCAACTTTGGGATTGTCGACCAAAGCACTTTCGACCTCCATTGTACTTACTCTATGAGCAGCAACATTTATAACATCATCAACTCTACCCAAAAGCCAAAAGTAGCTATCTTCATCTAATTTGGCCCCATCACCGGTAAAGTAAGTGTTTTCGTACTTAGACCAATACTGCTCCTGGAATCTTTCTGGATCACCATATATATTTCGTAACATAGACGGCCAAGGTTTCTTGATAACTAAATACCCCCCGCCTCCCGGCCCGACTGAATTCCCAGCCTCGTCTAATATCTCCGCATCAATTCCAGGAAATGCTTGCGTAGCAGAGCCAGGTTTCAGAGTGGTTATCCCGGGTAGTGGAGCAATTAATATAGAGCCTGTTTCAGTTTGCCACCACGTATCAACTACAGGGCAACGGCCTCCGCCTATGTTTTTCCAGTACCACACCCATGCCTCAGGATTTATGGGTTCCCCGACAGACCCCAGCAACCTCAAGCTAGACATATCATGAGATTCAGGCAAATCCTCGCCCCATCTCATAAAAGTTCTAATAGCAGTCGGTGCTGTGTACAGAATGGTACAAGCATATTTTTCAACGATTGACCAGAACCTATCCCTACCAGGATAGTCTGGAGACCCTTCGTACATAACAGTCGTCGCACCGTTAGCCAAAGGTCCGTAAACAATATAGCTATGGCCGGTGACCCACCCGATATCAGCCGTACACCAATAAACATCGTCTTCTTTCAAATCAAATACCCACTTAGTAGTCGCATAGGTACCTGTCAGATAACCGCCAGTAGTATGAACTATCCCTTTAGGTTTGCCAGTTGTACCACTGGTGTACAACATGTAAAGCATATCTTCACTATCCATCGGCTCGGGATCACAATTAAGAGGTTGATCTGCTACCAAATCGTGCCACCACACATCACGACCATCAACCATCTGATCGTCAGCTGTACCAGTCCGACGAACTACTACCACTTTTTCTACCGGAGTATCGCCAGTTATAGAATCATCCGCATTTTGTTTTAGAGGCACAACGTTTCCGCGCCTATACCCGCCATCCGCCGTGATCATCAATTTTGACTGAGAATCTTCAATCCGATCCCTGATAGAATCAGCACTAAAACCACCAAATATAACGCTGTGCGCTGCGCCAATCCTAGCGCAGGCCAACATTGCTATAGGCAATTCTGGAACCATGGGTAGATATATGGTTACACGGTCACCCTTTTTCACGCCGAGGCTTTTGAGTCCGTTAGCAAATTTACATACTTCTCTATAAAGGTCACGATATGTGTAGACCGCCCAATCTCCCGGTTCACCCTCCCAAATTATTGCTGCCTTATTTTTTCTAGCAGAATTCAAGTGTCGATCTATACAGTTGTATGACACATTTAGTTGACCGCCAACAAACCACTTTGCAAACGGAGGGTTCCATTCCAAAACAGTGTCCCATTTCTTGAACCAATCCAACTCTCCGGCAAATCGTGCCCAGAACGCCTCAGGATCATTTGCCGCCTCTTCATACACGCCTGGATCATTTATATTCGCCTGATTCTTAAATTCGTCACTAGGCGGAAAGGTCCTATCTTCTTGTAATAAAGCCTCTATACTCCCAATGTTCTCCGCCATAAGGCACCTCCAGAAAGCGTATTAATACTAAGGTAAGGAATAGAGTAATCGTAAATCACCCAATCGGCAACGAATTTGTAACATGATCAACGTATCTATGCAAACGGGTATAGAACCAAAATCAACTAATTGGTTCGAAGATTTATAGCGCTCTGTGCTTTAGAATTACCGCATGGACCAGCAGAACATACCCAATCACCAATCTCATCCCTCAACTTCCAAGACAGAGTATGTTTCTATGATAGCTGCGGGATTAGGAATGTTCCTAGCGGCTCTCGATATATCTGTGAACGTCGCTCTACCTGGTATGAGAGATGGCTTGGACGCTGACCTACACTCAATTCAATGGGTGATAGTAGTTTTCGTTGCTACCCGAGCTGGTCTTGTAATCGGTATAGGTAATCTGGCAGACCGTTTCGGACTGCGAACCATCTTCATCATAGGAACCGCAATCTACCTAGCCTCTATGATCTGCATTTCTCTATCAGATACTCTTGGATGGGTAGTTGTCTTCAGGATAACTCAGGCGATCGGAACTGGATCTTTGTACGCGGTTTCACCAGCAATTGCATCCCTCAGTTTCCCAGAAAGACGGCAGGGTTTGGCAATGGGATTCACCACCGGCAGTCAAGCATTGGGAATGTTATGTGGAACAATAGGTGCGGGCTCCTTAATGCTATGGTTCCCCTGGGAATCAGTATTCTTATTCAGAGTTCCTTTCGCGATAATAGCACTTCTGATCGCTATTTTATTGATGAGGCAAACACACTCTAATCGCGAATTCCAGCGGTTAGATCTGCTGGGGAGTATTACATTGATGATCGGGCTTTGTAGCCTAGTTATAGGTCTTAGGCTAGGCAGAGCCATAGGATGGTACGATCCCATAGTAATAACTTTAATTATCATAGCACCAATTTCACTATCGGTATTCTGGAGAACCACTAGACTCTCTAACTATCCGGTGATACCTAGGCGCTTATTAAAATCACAGTTTTTTAGCGGTGCGCTGGCATCCATGTTTCTTGCCCATATGGGTGTATTCGTAATTTGGTTTGTATTCCCATTTTATATTGCCGACATATTAGAAAAAGGGGCACTATTCTTAGGAGTAATGCTGGCTACCATGGCATCAGTAAACACATGCAGTTCAATAGTCGCGGGCTACTTTATAGACAAAGTAGGCCATAAAGTGATTGGTGTTATTGGACTTTCATCCTTGGGAACGGGTTTGTTCTCTATGGCTTATTTGGGACTGGACAGTGAAGCCCTTCAAATAGGGCTTTGTATATCTTTAGTAGGGATGGGCATAGGATTATTTCAGTCAGCCGCTTATTACCAAGTAATTTCTAACATTGGAAAAGACCGACTCGGCACTGCATCAGGCGCCTTATCCATGGCCCAATCATTCGGAACAGTTTTTTCGGTCGCTACCGTTGGCGCCTTATTCGCAATCAGCAAAGGGTTTCATATGGAATCATTGGCTAGTTCGACTATGAGTGCACCAGTCTCTGAAGTCCTGGCATTCATGGGAGCATTTCAAAATGTTTTCCATGCCGGATCCATTATCATACTTATAGGTACTCTGGTATTTTATTTCAGCAAATCTAATAAGTAACTTCAGCACAAGTCGAATGAATATAGGAGCCTATGCAACTTAGTAGAATGTCATGTAATATGGACTAACTATAAAACATAATGGGCGGTTAGCTCAGTTGGTTAGAGTACTTGCTCGACACGCAAGAGGTCACTGGTTCGAGTCCAGTACCGCCCACCACTTCATTTCGTGCTTAATATCCTCTGTTTTGTTAATTTAGAAGCTTCGTTCTAAATCTCTCATTCTTCTTTGCCGACTGGGCATAACTCTGTTGGCATCGCAACACTTACAGCAACGTCCTTCTTGGAGTATTACTTCATCAATTCAATATACCCAGCAGAATTTTTATGGCCTCCTCCACCAAACGTCTGAGCGATTGCACTAACATCAAATTCGCCTCTGGACCTTAAACTCCACTTACGATTACCATCAGCCAGATCAAAATACATCGCTGAGAATGGACTGTCCGGAAAACTGGCATTTAATTGACCTCCGATTTCGCTCGTATAGCAGGTGGCGTTAACTACGGGAACTAGGTATCCAGCAACGTTTCGGATTGTTGCCATTTCTACATGTTCCAATACCTGTATATTGATTGCGCGTTGAATCGCCATTCCATCCTTAGCAAGCCCGTCAACGGAAAGAGTATTCCAAACGTCAAAATCCTTTGGGTAAGAGCTCAATGCCGCCGTGACTTCTGCACTATTCTCCAATTGGAACAACCATAAATCTTTGTCTTGTATGTACTGGATCAACAGCGGCGGTGATTGGGCAGGGAACCAATATTCCCACGCTAACATTGCACCACTTTTGTCCATATCGAATGTAGTGAACTCTAAACCGGTTAAATCTTGGGCTGCAGTCTTGTGATGGTCCAAAACCCACAGACTTTCCATTCGCTCGTACATGCCCAACAGTACATCTCGAGAGTATGCAAAATCTGCGATAGTTACGGTAGAACCATCCGGTATATCGGGTGGCAAATCGCCATGCTGAACCGGAATGTACTTCGCCTGATTACCCAATGCCTGCCAAGCTACCCAAGCAGCTCCAAACCCGTCATTGCAATTCTTATGATATAGAACATAATTCAAAGCTGACCCCTTAATATCTTTAATATTTTGCATCCATATATCGCTAGTATAAATATGTCAGCAGACTCTAACAATGCTGACCCTTGTACAAAAGATATTTTTTAATCAACGGTAACTTTTAACTCAGCTATTTGAACTATTGCGAACTGTTCTGTACTCTATTGGACAACAATGAAATTAACAGAGATAGGTTAACAGTGGGTTTCTTTGCTCGACACGCAGGTGGTCCCTGGTTCGCGTCCAATACCGCCCACCACTTCATTTCATGCCTATCTAACAGATTTATTTTTATAATCAGAAGTTCCAAGCAGTAAATTCCAATTACGATATGCTTGCCAAAAGGAGCCATAGAAGATGAAAACCGAAAATATAGTGAATGACGAAGGCCAAGTAAAAACCTGTTATGTGTTCACTTCTTATGGAGACTTATACATCAATGCCATTAAAGCTAACCCGTTAACGTTAGATGCTTTTCATAGGTACTGTGGGAACAGATTAAAAAGCGACAAATGGAATGGGGAATACCACCAAGGGGATATGTACGACTGGTGGAAAAGCAAGCTGGAAGAGTATCTAGGCACACTAGAGGAAGAAGGGATGACCAACCTCACTTTCCCTGAGGCTAAGAAAGATAATCATCCGGAAAGTTCCAAAGCCACTACATGGAATCTAGACACCTCCGAGCTATTCACACTAGTATTCAGGATGTTCCCAGAATACTTTCCCTCTACTGCGCGCTATGAAGATATATTAGAAGTCTAACATAGTGGCATTAGTATTCTTTGCTTTCCAGCAAGCGAACGTGAGCCTGACCTAGTAATATCTCATTCATGGCCTATATAAGCGCAACTCAGGTCAAGAATAACTATTAATAACATCAATAAATCTAATTCTGCGACCTATCTCAGCTTAAACAAAAAATCGTATCTAGCTCCGCTGATATTCGCATTCTGCACTAACAATACATAAATACCAGGCGTCAAAACTGTATATTCTCTGCTGGTGTTCAAGACCGCCTGGGGCAAGGTATTAGTATTTTGAACATTTTCACTGTAACTAAGTATATTAGATCCCAGATTCGTTGGCCCAATATGACTCCACGCTTCTAAGTATGGAATAATTTTGGGCTCAGCTGTCCATGTATCACAACATCCTGCTTTAATACCATAAAACGCGACATCATCTTCCCCATAATAACTAGTTAGAAACAAAGCCACTAACCTCTTGCCAGCCGGAACCTCAAATTGAACGTATTCATGGATTGCCTCGCCAGCAAACACTAAACGAAGATGTTCTTCCTCTCCAAGAAGTTCAAATTCTCTAATTCTCGGCTGGGCAGGGTTTTCAGTCTCTGAATTTAGCGGGCTAACCTCTTTCCGGAGCTTTTTCTTTCCTTGCGTCTCTGAGTATTCTCCAGAATTATTCCAAGCTACTACTGACTTATCTTCTAGGTCCAACGATCCGTCCGAATAGGCAATGTCGGATTCGTAAGAACTTTTTGCATGTGCTGTACTTTCATTCGCCAATTTGCCCTGATCTGCCACAATAACCGAATCATGTTTCATACTTTCGTTATGAATCGTATCAATATCAGGAGATGGCAAGAGTGACAAACCATCATCAATAAAACGGTTATCAACCGAGCTCTTGGTTGCGCTTTCATCATTCAACGATAGAGGCCCGCTACAACTCATCAGTAAGGAGCAGGCGACGAGCGACAGAAATATGTTAATTAACGGGACCAAACGATTACTTCCTTACAGGTACATCAGATTTAAAAGTTATACACAGCTGCAAACACCTTGTAGAAGGGTATAAGTAGCGTTAATATTCTCTAGATTTCCAAAATTATAAGCTTAGGTAGTATTCATGACTTCCAAAAATTATTTATGCGCCAAATGTAATGACAATCAATACTCTACTACACAAATTCGTACCACTGGCTCAGGCTTATCACGTTTTCTAAACTTGCAAAACCAGAAATTTTCAGCCGTATCCTGCAAATCTTGTGGTTTTACAGAGCTTTACAAAACCGGGCGCAGTGGCTTAATTGGCGACATACTAGATATCATGACAAACTAATCAGCCTTTAGAGTGTACTGAATATGGATCAAGCTTCCAAACAATATTTCAACTATGACATGTTGAGATACATAAAAACAGTGTCCGACCCCAACATATCCCCTGATGAGTCATACATTGCTTATACGTTTGGTTGGATAGATACCGACACACTAACAAGCAAATCGCGAATAATGCGCATAAGTATGCCGAGCCTTATACAAGACGAACTCACAACTGGAGAAAAAGACTCCTCCCCTAAATTCTCGCCAGACGGCCAGACTCTAGCTTTTTGCAGATTAGATGAGCATGATAAACGCCAGCTAATGCTGTTACCGGTATCAGGAGGAGAGCCTCGACAAATCACGGATCAATCAGAAGGACTATTAGAATTTGATTGGTCACCATCATCGAATAAACTTGTGTTCAGTTCCCTTACAGATTCTGAAACACAGTCAGGGATCACTGATCCGGCAAATGCTACGGTTAAGATAGCCTCCAAACTAAAATATCAATTTGATACGTTGGGTTGGAGGGGGAATTCATATTTTCATTTATTTGTCGTGGATACAAGCAACTCACAATCTACCCAAATAACCGATGGGCCCTGGGACAACTTAAGCCCCAGATGGTCTCCTGATGGAGAAAAAATCGCATTTATTAGCGCCCGTCGGCCACACAATGATATCCACGCATTAAGCGAAGTCTACGTGACATCGTGTAACGGAGGCCCTGTTGAACTCTGGTCTAACTCACTGGCAAGCGTATCAGCCATCACTTGGGCACCCGATGCAAGCAAACTTATAGCCGTTGGCTCAGAGACTCCTGGGTTTTTATCCACATGGCAAGGGTGGCTATATTCTTTAACACCAGAGAATCCTCCCTACAAACATAGTGACGACTCTTTCAGACCATCGGTAGGTTTTCCAGGCATTTCGCCGAGCCCAGAAATAAACTTCACATCGACCGGTTCTGTCGTTCTTCTAGGTGATTCAAAGGGTGAATCCTATGTTTACCAAATTGATCTAGAAAGCAACTCTGTTGAGCGCATCGGACCAGGGGGCATGCTGGCCTCCGACATGAGTGCAAACAAGTCAGGTGACAAACTCGTAATAAGCTGCTCCTCTCCCGACAATCCCTCTAAATTAATGACATTAGACCTCAGACAAGATAGATGTTCGACCTTAACCTCACCCAACAGCACCTATATGGAGCAGGTCATTCAATCATCTATGGACAAATTTACAATCGCTCAGCCGGATTTCGACATTGAATGCCGAGTCTTCTATCCACCAGAATTTGATAATGGGTCTATGTATCCTCTAGTCCTAGATATTCATGGGGGTCCAAACGGGGCTTTTTACGATTCCTTTGTCCCATGGCAACAGTTATTTGCCTCACAGGGATATATCGTCCTAGCAGTCAATCCACGAGGTTCATCTACCTACGGAGACAGTTTCATGATGTCGGTGATAGACGACTGGGGTGGTAACGATTACGAAGACCTGATGGCCGCAGTAGATGATATCGCTAAGAGACCTTACGTTGACAGTAATAGACTAGCGGTCCATGGCTACAGTTACGGGGGATACATGACCAGTTGGATTATTGGACATACAAACCGTTTTAAGGCTGCGGTTATAGGTGCACCATGTATCAATCTCCACAGCATGTACGGCACTTCAGATATAGGAACTAGTTTTGGGGAATTACAATGGGGAGTATCTGTAGACGTAGATACTCCAGAATCATACATATTGTTTGCGAAACATCTACTGTCAAAATCCCCAATTACCTATGCATCTCAGGTAGATACGCCAGCCCTTTTGTTACACGGAGAATCAGACCGTAGATGCCCCATCGGGCAAAGTGAAGAATATTTCACGGTATTGAAACGATTGGGAAAGAATGTGGAGATGGTAAGATTCCCTGAATCTTCCCATCTATTCCCAAGGTTGGGAAAGCCAGTTATGAGAGAGTCATATTTAAAACATGCTCTACAATGGTTCGATAAATACGTGTAGATGGCTCTTCATCTTATAGATTCAATAGCTATGCTAGGTACCACGATTCATTCAACAGATCATGCGATAATATCAAATCATTGCCATTCTCTAAAACGGCTTTAAATTTCATATTTAAACAAACATTACGGTTGCTCATCCCGCCAGTAATATCCCATAAATTAGTAATACTGGCCACCTGGTACCAATTGTCGTCGATGTACACCTTATCCAGTCGCCCATCTAGACCGCATTCCAATTTCACTAGCCGATCAGCATCTTTCTCACCAACTGTAAAGTTTTTCTCAATTGCAGTTACCATGTTAGAACAGCTCCTTAAATCTAAGCCTTTTAGAACATTTTATAGTACATATGTTCTAAATCACAATCAGCCAATGTCATATACGTCACACAAGTGAGTATTTAATAAACAGCAGATGTTGTACAATTTATACATCCAGTCTGGAGCGAGATACCCTGAAAAACACTTCTTACATATATACAGTGATAACTTTGATACTAGTTTCCATGGTGATGGCCACTGGGTGCGGTCCTGCTTCAACTAACACCAGTCCTGAAACAGTATCAATACAATTACAAAACCCAGTGAGCGATGCAAAACAAAACGGCTCGGTACAAACGACAAAGACCAACGACGTTAGCGTACCAGTTGCCCCGCCAAAGCCAGAAAAGAGCATCGTCGCGGAAAAAGACTCCGTAAGTGTAGACCCCCCCATTACTAAAGTTTATAAAAACAATGCGACAGAACCCGTAAGCGAAAATAAAGAGGTAGATGAAAACACGGGGCAAAATCAAGAAAATACCCCGATATACCCAGTCAGTACTGCCACCCCTAAAGCAAGCAGCATCACCCAGAAATTGACTGAGGATACTACTTCGGACACCCTAGTGCCAGCAGCGCCGACAGAACCTGCCGTAATTCAACCGACGCCAGCCCCACCATTGAAACCAGCCTGGCCAGAGGCTCCTGATTTCTCACTTCCCAGTGCACAAGGAAGTCAAGTCGAGTTATCGTCATACAAGGGAGATAAGCACACTATACTAGTTTTTTATAGGGCTTATTGGTGAATGTTTTGCAAGATGCAGCTTGTAAAGTTGCAACAGGAATATTCGACAGTAAATTCTCTGAATGCTCAGATACTTGCAATAAGCACAGACAACCTTGAAGGTGCTGGATGGGCGGTTAGTCAACAGGGTCTAGAATTCCCGGTCCTTTATGATCCTGAAGCCACAGTTGTAAAACAATATGGGGTATTTAACGCCGCAGACGAAGGAAAGGCTTTACCCGCCACGTTCGTGATAGACAAAGACGGGTATGTCAGATGGCAGTATTTAGGGAAAAGCACATCAGATCGCCCAGCAAACTCTCTTATATTTGATCAGCTACGGCAAATTAACACCGAACGTAAGCCCTAAAACAGATGGTCTTGGAATACACAATTCTCTCGTACTGTGATATCCTATTCCGTGGTTTCCCCAGTTGCGCATTATATTGGAAGGCAAATAAATGGATGCATCCCAGCTAATAAACTACGAACCTAATCCCAATCTCCCTGACTTTGGGCCAGGAGATTCCGTGCGTGTAAACTTTCGAATCCGAGAGGGCGATAGAGAAAGAGTGCAGGCTTTTCAGGGTGTTGTCATTAGACGGAGTAATGGAAAGGGGCCTTCCGCAAATTTCACCGTTAGGCGTATAGCCAGCGGCGGGATCGGGATAGAACGTATATTCCCAATAAACTCTCCCCTGATAGACTCACTCGAAGTAACCAGACAAGGATCAGTAAGACGAGCAAAGCTTTACTACCTTAGAGGATTGCAGGGAAGGGCCGCAAGAATTAAAGAAAAAGCCCAGCCCAGAAGGCAAAAAGGCGAGCAAAAAGCAACTTAATCAGTTTCATCACTACGACTAGACGATGAAATACGCAGAAGTAGCTGTCGACTCTAGAATACCCAACAAGCAAACCTACTCATACTCCATACCCTCAGGGATGGCCGTAGAGCCAGGGCAATTAGTCTGGGTTCCCTTTGGCAGCGGAGTGGTACAGGGAATAATATTTCGTCTTGTAAACGATCCACAAGTAGAATCCACTAGAGACATTCTCCAGCCGATAGAACCAACACCACTTATTCGGCCGCACATCTTACAACTAGCCGAATGGATCAGCCAATATTACCTATGTTCGTTATTCTCTGCAGTGTCACAGTTCCTTCCACATGGTATAAAAACTCAAGTGCAACGGATTGTTCACCCAGGAAAAAGTTTCGACCCTAACATATTCACGGACGATGAAGATATAAGCAGTGCTTTGTCAGAACTCTCCAAGCACCCTATAAGAGAATCCCATTTTAAAAACATGTTGGGAAAGAACAGCCTCACACATATTCGAAGAATGCTAAATAACTCCGTAATCTCAATTGAACACAGATTAACTCGAGGAAGATCCTTCAAATATACGTCTTATTTATCCAGTTATAATCAACCGATCCACGAAAATCAAAAGTTGTCTGACAAGCAAAGAGAGTTATTAGAAGCGATTAGGTCTTCACACAGTCATTATCCACTAAGCCTAGCAAACAAGGAATTTGGCAATGGGGTAGGACTAGCTTTAATAAAGAAGGGATTAGTTTCTCAAGAATGGATAAGAGACGTTAGCAACCCAAATAACTATTCAGAACCCAGCACTCCTAATTCTATAACCCTAACGAGCAGTCAAAATTCTGCATTAAATCGCATTTTAGATTCCGTAAATGATCCACACACACCATGCATTTTCCTCCTCCATGGAGTCACAGGAAGTGGCAAAACAGAAGTTTACCTCAGGGCTATAGAGCAAGTTATACAGCAAGGAAAACAAGCACTCTATTTAGTCCCTGAAATACGTTTGACTCCTCAAACTGTTAGCAGAGTACAGAATAAATTCAAGGACAGAGTCGCAGTTATACACAGTCAACTTACACCGCGAGAACGATTCAATTTGTGGTGGGACATACACGATGGAATGTACGATGTTGTGGTAGGTCCACGAAGCGCGTTGTTTACGCCCGTTGCTCACCTAGGAATTATTGTGATAGATGAAGAGCACGAATGGACTTACAAACAGACTGACACAACACCCTACTACCATGCAAGAACAGTAGCTATCGAATATGCTGCTATGAATGGTGCCACAATTATATTAGGCAGCGCCACTCCATCGATAGAGTCGTACCAAAAAGCATTGAGTAAATCTTATACATTACTTGAATTACCTGATCGTATAGAAAGCAAATCCTTTACCTCACCTAATACCACAACCTCGAAAACTGGCGCATTTGCCGAAGCCTTAATTTGCGACATGCGCGAAGAACTAAAGTCGGGTAATCGGAGTATATTTAGCCGAAAACTTAGCGAGGAACTCGCAGGATGTTTGTCAAGAAAAGAGCAAGCAATACTGTTCATAAACAGGCGTGGTAATTCCCCTATAGTTCAATGTAGAGATTGCGGCCACGTTATGGAGTGCAGTAGCTGTTCTGTCACATTAGCATTTCATTCAGAACCGCAACACCTTTTATGTCACCTATGCAATCGGAAACGAAATAATCCAAATACATGCCCAAAATGCCGCTCAGCTAACATCCGACAACTCGGGATCGGGACCCAGCGTATCGTTGAAGAATTACGCAAGCTTTTCCCCAACGCCAAAATCGACCGATGGGATTCCGACTCGCAGAAATCAACTGCCTCATCAAATGAGTCTATGCGCTCTCTTGAAACAGGATCTACTCAGATATTAGTAGGGACGCAAGTAGTTGCCAAAGGGCTAGATATTCCTAACGTCACGCTAGTTGGGGCGATATTAGCCGACATCGGGCTACATCTTCCAGATTTCCGATCATCAGAAAGAACCTTTGACATACTCTGCCAATTAGCCGGAAGAGCAGGAAGAGGATACCAGAGAGGAAAAGTAATCATCCAGACATACAGCCCTACTGAATGGCCGATTGTAGCTGCAGCAAAGCAAGATTATGGAGCTATGTTTCAGAATGAGATATCTGAGAGAGAATCGCAGAAAAACCCACCATTTAACGACTTGATACACCTAGTCTATAGAGATACAAATTTGACTACCGTTGAGCAGAACACCCATATCATGCTTAAGACTCTAAGGCGAAGACTATCAGAAGAAGGTCGGACTGATATTGAACTGATTGGACCGGCCCCTGGTTTCCCTTCTCGTATCAGAGGGAAGCACCGCTGGCACATAATATTAAGAGGGCGCAATCTGCATAGCTTTGTAGAAGCCATACACTTTCCTTCTAATTGGACCGTTGATGTAGATCCATCCTCGGTAATGTAGACTTCTTTGCACTGTCTAGCCTAGATAGCTATAATTCACTCTCGAAAATGTCTAACTAATTCAAGGAGGCTGCGCCGTTGCCTTTACTAAAAATGCGGTTGGTTCCTGACCCCATCCTGCGCCAACAAGCCAAGAAAATCAAACGCATCCCTGAAAATTTTACGAAATATACATCAGATATGATTGAAACAATGCACGTGGAACATGGAGTTGGACTTGCCGCTAATCAGGTGGGTTCACTCCAAAAAGTTGCTGTAATCCAATTACCTGAATGGGAAGAAGCCATCATACTCATAAATCCTGAAATCACTAGACGAGAAGGCGAAAGAGAAGTAGAAGAAGGCTGTCTCAGCATCCCGGGATACCGAGGCACCGTGATACGATCCGAGAAAGTACGGGCCAAAGCGATTGGGCTTGATGGCAAAGTCATAAGGATTAAAGCTGAAGGGCTATTCGCCCAAGCCTTAGAACATGAAACTGACCATTTGAATGGCGTCCTATATATAGACCATCTAGTATCGCAAGACAGTCTAACCAAAGTAACCTATGCACCGGAAGAAGAAACTACACAAGATGCATCCGACGACTCTACTCCGGACACAACAGAGGACTCCGGCGTTGAAAAAGCCTGATACTTGGCACACAGATTAATAGGACGTTCAGCCAAATAATTGCTACACATCGAACAATTAGATATCTTCAACTCAATATCCAATGTACTTGAAACAGATAGTACGGATATATATATCGTAGGCGGTTTCATACGTGATACTTTGCTTAATGAGACTTCCAATGATGTGGATATGGTTGTTAAACAAGATCCTATTACTCTTGGGAATAAACTAGCCCAAATTACTGGTGGACATAGTTATAATTTAAGTCTCGACCATCATGTCAGACGCGTAGAGGTACCAGTAAGCCAAGGAACCATCACAATCGATTTAAGCCAACTCTGTGGAACTATCGAAGATAATCTGACAAGCCGAGATTTCACAATCAATTCTATGGCTACACCGCTTAATAGCTTTAAATCAAATCTGTGGAGAGACAGCATCATCGATCCCTGTAATGGTATGTCAGACCTCCTCAATAAGACCCTCAGATGTAATAACTCAGATGTATTTGTCCAAGATGGTCTACGTCTACTACGAGGCGTCCGAATCGCGGCCAAACTAAAGCTAAGAATCGATCCATATACCGCTAACGTTATGAAATCTAATGCCCGCCATATAGAACTGGCCGCTCCCGAACGCGTTAGGGATGAATTTCTAACAATATTGTCGGCTACGTCTGCTCACAATCAACTAGAAATCTTAGATCGCCTAGATATTCTGTGCCGTATAATACCTGAACTCTCTGACACAAAGGGAGTAGAGCAGCCAAAAGTGCATTATTGGGATGTTTGGGGACATTCAATACATGCGGTTGAAACTGCCGAAATGGTAACCTCGGGGCATCACAATTCCGCTATCTATTCTCTGGTACCGTGGACTCAAGAAATCGAA
This sequence comes from SAR202 cluster bacterium, assembly GCA_009392775.1. The sequence goes on from VFFT01000080.1 coordinate 21,486, forward strand.
TCTCATTTCAACGAAATTATTACCGATGGGCATAGCCGAAGAACCATATTGAAATTGACAGCCTTATTGCATGATATCGCTAAACCACAAACAAAAACGACTGATTCAACCGGTAGAACAAGATTTTTAAGGCATTCTGAGGAGGGTTCCGAAATAGCCAATGAGCGATTATCAGCCCTACGACTCAGCAGGACCGGCATCAAATCAGTCTGCAAAATGATTGAAGAACACCTCAGACCAACAAACATGAGTTATAACCTAGACCTACCCACTCCTAGAGCTATATACAGGTACTACAGAGATCTGGAAGATGTAGCAATAGACACTCTGTACTTGGCAATGGCAGATTATTTGGCAGCAAAAGGTCCTGAAATTGCACCTGATAACTGGGCTAAACATGCTAAAATGATTGCGCACATCCTACAGACGGGTTCAATCCAACCCCAGAACGATACAAAACCCACTCGTCTGTTAACTGGCACAGATATTATTAACGAGCTTGGAATTCAGCCAGGGCCACAGATCGGAGCAATCCTAGAACATATCAACGAATCCCAGGCCGCAGGGATAATACAGACTAAAGAGGATGCACTGACTTTAGCAGGTCAATACATCTCGAATTTACATCTCAGGGGTAATTAATGCGTGGACGAAGCATAAAAGTAACAATTCTAGTACTGATAATACTAGCCCTATCCATACTATCTCTAGCATTCACAGAGATCGACGTCAATGTTCCCGGAGTAGGCAAATTTCAACGAGGTAGCATTGGTCCCTTGGGATTAAAACTTGGACTAGATCTTCAGGGCGGGGCCCATCTAGTCTACCAGGCCGAAGTCGGCACCAATATTACGGCGACTGTACCAGGTCCGGCCAATGAAGATGATATTAGTTCCGAGATAAACAAACTTAACATAGAATCATATACAGCTATTGTTACGGCCCTAGATGAAGATACAGTTCAAATAAGAGGACCCCTATTGGCCGATTCCGAGCGACAGCAAATTCGGAATGTCCTGCAAGAGCTTTACGGACCAATAACTGATGAAAATAATTTCAAAGTTATTGATAACACCGCCCCTTCCGCGGATCAAATGACGGGAGCTTTAGACATAATCGCTCGCCGAGTAAACGCTATTGGGACGGACGAACCATTGGTTCAAAAATTTGGTGATGACAGAATCATAGTTCAACTGCCCGGAGCTAGCGGAACTGTTATCAATGTTGAATTTGTAGATTCTGCTGATTATTCAGCAATAAATGAAACACTTCGACTGGCAGGGTATGACGACTACGACATCGACCAAAAGTCTGATACGAAATATAGGATCAAAACAAATTCACTTAGCCTTTTGAAACAAGAATCTCTAGCCAATGATCTGCGCGATTCGATTGGCGACTACAAAACATTCGATATCACCGGTGGCATAGAAGCTGCAAAATCATTGATAGGGAATACTGCTAGCCTTGAATTTAAACTCCGAGACTGTACAGATAATTTTTGTGAGACATACCGAGACTCAGATCTCGGTTTAACAGGTGATGATCTTCAAGAGGCTTACGCATCAACCAATAGTACTACGGGGGAATGGGCAGTCAATATTCAGTTTGATAGTAGAGGAGCAGACATATTTTCGGATCTAACCAAAGATATAGTTAACGATTCCTCAAAACGCATAGCTGTATTTTTGGACAGTGATTTACTTACAGACCCAGTCGCCAGAGCGTGGATAAGGGATGGGCGAAGCCAAATAACCGGTAGCTTCACTAGAGAATCGGCACAGACACTTGCTATTCAACTTCAATCCGGAAGACTACCTGTCCCACTAACACTTATCCAGGAAAGCGAAGTAGATGCCTTACTGGGATCAAAGTCATTAGAGATGAGCCTAATGGCGGGATCTATCGGACTATTATTAATTATACTATTCATGATCGTTTATTACAGATTGTCTGGATTAGTTGCCAGCATTTCATTGATATTCTACGGGGTCGTAGTACTAGCCATATTCAAGCTAATACCCGTTACGTTAACTCTACCTCACCTCGGAGGATTCATCCTATCGGTCGGGTTAGCAGTTGATGCTAATATCCTTATATTTGAAAGAATGAAAGAGGAGATACGAGTCGGCAGAACCCTGGCCTCATCAGTTGAAGTTGGGTTCGGTCGCGCCTGGCCGGCCATAAGAGATGGAAACATTTCCACCATAATCACTTGTGCCGTATTACTTTGGTTCGGGACAAGGTTAGGTGGAGGCCTGATAAACGGATTCGCGTTGAGTCTGCTCATTGGTGTAATAGTCAGCATGTTCACTGCCGTAGTAGTCAGTCGAAACCTGCTACAACTCCTAGCTTGGTTTGGTTTGACACGCCATGCAAACCTATTTAGCCCTGAAAAAATAAATGCTGTTCACGACACTAATCGTTCACAGACGCCCAGCGGAGGCAGATAACATTGTTAGATATTGTAGGCAAACGCGGCTGGTATTTTTTATTTTCAGCCATAATCATAGTGATTGCACTAATTTCGCTGATAATGCCCCCAGGTTGGGCAACCCTTAACTCGGGTCTTAACCCGGGAATAGACTTCACCAGTGGGTCTGTATTGGATGTAACCTTCTCTGAACCAGTGGATCAAAACTTAGTTTACGAGGAGATGAAAAACCTCGGACACCCTGAAGCTCTAGTACAAACTACTGGTGCCAATTCTGTAATAATTCGAACCAAAGTTTTAAACGAATCTGAGGGATCTAGCGAATCCGAGCGACAGTCAATACAACGCCATTTGGAGAAAGCGATATCCCCCATTGACTCACTAGCTTTTGACTCCATATCGCCCATCATCGCTCGCGAAACCATCCGTAACGCCGTTTTCGCCATGCTAGCAGCCTCAGTATTCATATTAATGTACATATGGTATGCCTTTAGGAGAGCTCCAAAAGCCTATCGGTACGGCATCAGCGCCATAATTGCATTAGTACACGATACTATAATCATCCTGGGCCTCTTCTCTATTTTGGGAAAGACCATTGGCATGGAAGTTAACGCAACTTTCATCATAGGCATATTAACTGTAGCAGGATACAGCGTAAACGATACAATTGTCGTCTTTGACAGAATCCGAGAGAATGTTATACGCCACCCGGAAAGAGAGTTCACCTCACTCGTGAATACTAGCATTGTCGAAACTATCGGTAGGTCTATGAACACAAGCTTGACTACTTTCGTTGTATTACTAGCCCTATTACTAATCGGTGGCGACAGCATCCGAGGCCTCATATTAGTTGTAGCAGCGGGAGTGATAGTAGGAACTTACAGTAGCATTTTTATTGCAAGCCAATTCCTCGTAATATGGGACAGGAAAGAATTCCGAAGTATTTTCCAATTACGAAAAAACCGCACTGAACCAAGTACTGGCAATTCGTCCGCATAAAGTTATCGGGCGACAAGGTCTGAGTAACTACAAAGGCAAATTTAACACAGAGAAATATACATTTCCTAAAACAAAAGTCCCGAGGG
>VFFT01000081.1 GCA_009392775.1 SAR202 cluster bacterium
GAATGGTCGAATCGAAGGTTACGATGTCGTCGTAAATCGACCCAAAACCTCCGCTTACAGAGCACCAGGTTCCCCAGCAGCAGCGTTTTGTATAGAAACTGTAATAGACGAGCTAGCCGAAAAGATTGGAATGGATCCGGTAGACTTCCGCCTCTTGAACAGTGCTAAAGAAGGGACTCGCAGGGTAACTGGTCCTACTATGCCACTGGTAGGTTTTATAGAAACGCTAGAGGCCGTTAAAAATCATCCCCATTACTCTGCTCCCAAAGATGGGAAACACAGGGGTCGCGGAGTTGCCACTGGCTTCTGGGGTAACAATACAGGTCCATCGAGCGCCGTCGCGACTGTAAATCCCGACGGAACAGTTAACCTTGCAGAAGGGTCTCCTGATATAGGCGGCACTAGATCATCAGTATCCCTGCAGCTAGCAGAAGTGTTGGGGATTCCCGTTGAAGACGTACATCCTCAGGTGGTTGATACTGATTCCATTGGCTTCACTTCTAACACCGGCGGGAGTAGCGTAACCTTCAAGACAGGATTCGCCGCGTATACCGCAGCACAGCACATCAAACAGCAACTCATCGAACGAGCTGCCAAGAGGTGGGATGTGTCCACGGACGACGTCGAATATACGGACGGTATAGCCCAACACAAGTCTGACCCGGAACTAAAACTAACCTTCAAACAAATAGCAGCTATCCAGGTTCCGACCGGTGGACCCATAGTCGGGAGTGCCGGAGTGAATCCCCCAGGAGCCGGCCCTGCTCTAGCGGCCCACGTTGTTGACGTGGAAGTAGACGTCGATACAGGAAAAGTGGAGATAGTAAGATATACGGCCTTTCAGGACGTGGGTAAAGCGATTCATCCAAGCTATGTGGAGGGTCAAATCCAAGGAGGAGTAGTCCAAGGAATTGGCTGGGCCTTAAATGAAGAGTACTTCATAAATGATAATGGTCATATGGTCAACTCTAGCTTCCTAGATTATCGTATGCCAGTAAGTTTAGATTTACCAATGATAGATACTGTGATAGTTGAAATTGCTAACCCTAACCACCCATTCGGGGTGAGAGGCGTCGGTGAGGTTTGCATATGCCCGCCTATGGCTGCTATATCTAATGCAATCTATGACGCCATAGGGACTAGAATAAACGAATTACCGATGAAACCAGGAACCATACTCGAGGCTCTCGGCAAAATCTAGACATAAGTAGGGCAGAGATTCAACCTATCTGAGAGTTAGAAATGCATGGCTGAAGTGTGGATACCACCTCAAATACAAAATCTAACCGGTGGTGTGGAAATAGTACACGTCCCAGGATCTACAGTTCGTCAACTTATCAATAACCTTGACGAACTATACCCAGGGTTAAAAGAGATTCTGTATGATGAGGAAGAAGAAGATATCATGCCTGGATTAGCTGTGATTGTTGATGGTGAAGCTAGCCAGCTAGGAGTCCTAGAAAGGGTCACCGACACCAGCGAAGTACATTTCCTTCCCGCTATTGGTGGAGGCCGATCATAGTAAGAAAGGTAACACAGAAACAAGGGATCCAACAATAGTTCCCTCGTTTCTGTGTCGCAACAACTCAGCTTGACAAGGTAACATCGCCCCGATAGAGTACCAATCACTTCCTTAACAATTGAAGAGACACTAGGTCCGTGCAGTTAAATGGGAAATGCGGTGAAACTCCGCTGCGGTCGCGCCACTGTTAGCGAATAGAACTTCGCAAGCCAGGGAACCTGCCTAGTGTTGAGGTGTTCCGAGATTGCGCTATACAATCCTGAACTGCCAAATTAAGTGGAGATACAAAGCACCCCTGGTTATAGCCAGGGGTTTTCTTATAAAGCCGGTGCGTGACTGACGTGACCATCAATCAAATCGCAGTATTAGTACAATAAGGTTTAGATATGAATATGATTTCCAATGATCTGCACATGACTATCGTGGGGGTAGGGCCAGGAGACCCAGATATGCTGACTATTAAAGCACAAAAGGCCATTGCGTCAGCCGATCTAGTCGTCGGTTTCCAAACCGTACTGAATGTAGTGGAAACCTGGGTCACAAGTGGTGAATTATGTCCCATGAGCTATAGAAACCAAGAGGAGGTCCTAGATTACGCCAAGTCCCAGGTCACAGACGGGAAAACCTGCGTGGTTTGCGCATGGGGTGATTTAAACGTATCTGCCCGAGAACTATTGGAACGGGTTTACAGAAGAGTTGGAAACGTAACCCTAATACCAGGTATAAGTTCCATTCAATTCGCAGCAGCTCGCACGGGAATATTCATGGAAGAATCATTGTTTATAACCCTACACAAACGAGCTGACACAGGCTCGGATCTGGAAGAGCTTGTCCACCATCTAAAAGACGGTTTGCGTAATATCATACTATTACCACGTCCATTTGATCTGATGCCAGCTTTGATAGCAGAAAACCTAATTAAGTCAGGAATACCGGGAGAAAGAATAGTGCGAGTGTACCAGCGCCTGAGTTTCAATGACGAACAATCCTGGGACGGTACGCTTGGAGAACTCGCGGTTAAGACGGAAGAGTTCAGCGATCTATCCATACTAGTATTTAGACTCCCACAGTAAGCTCGTAATCTAAATAGGAAGGCAGAACTAAAAAGTGAGTTCCCCAACATCTATACAGAAGCACATTGTCATCGTAACTACGGCTGATACCGATATTCTAACTATCGAGAGGGCCATGGCCACTCTCGATATTCCAGATTTACCTAATGTCCGCGTATTTAATCCTGTCTCCAACATTGATAATCAGCCCGAAAACGACGTTTTAGCCGCTCTTGAGAACGCTGGTGTGGTAGTACTCCGATTACTAGGTGGCAAAAGTGCAATGGGAGAAACCTTTGGCGAGTTAGTCAGCTATTGCCGAGAGCACAACATACCTCTAATAGCTTGTCCTGGCCATCAGGAATGGGACGAAGACCTCATTAGCGCATGCTCAGTGCCAGTATCTGAACTGGAGACTACCTTTAGCTATTTGATGCAAGCTGGAGTCCAAAATTTTGGTAATCTAATACTATTTTTGAGTGATAGTTATCTAGATAGGAACTATGGTCACGAAGCGCCTGAGCCGGTGCCTTGGGAAGGCGTTTACCACCCGGACACACCCTCGCTACTCGACGTAGAATCCCATATAAAGTCTCACTGGAACAACGGGCAACCCAACATTGGCCTACTATTCTATAGAGCCCACTGGATGAGCGGCAACCTTCAATTTATCGATGACCTGATACGAGCCCTAGAGTCCCAAGGAGCAAACGTTCTACCCGTGTTCTCGTTCAGCCTCAAGCACAATCCCGAAGACGAATCAGAACATAGTGACACAATACAAAAATACCTTATCGATCCATACGGCATATCGCGAGTAGATTGCGTGATTAACACAATGGGACTCGCGATGAGTGATATTAGTGATGAAGGGGCCACTATAGCCAGTGGTTGGGCAACCAATATTCTGGAAAGTATGGATGTCCCGGTCATACAAGGTGTAGTGAGTACAAGTTCTCAACAAGAATGGCGCGAAAGTGATCTAGGTCTAGGTCCCATAGATACAGCTATGAATGTTGCTCTTCCTGAATTTGACGGACGAATAATATCCGTGCCCTTCTCATTCAAAGAGGAGACTACCTCTAATGTACAAACTTCCCTGCAAACTAGTCGATTGCAACGATACGTCACAAAGCCCGATAGAGTAGAGACGGTAGCCAAACTAGCAACAAAATGGGCAAACCTCCGGAGAAAGCAGAACCCAGAAAAGCGTCTGGCTATTATCATGAGTAATTATCCCACCAAAGACGCCAGAATAGGAAACGCGGTCGGACTCGATACACCAGCTTCAGTAGTTAATATACTCAACGCTCTGTCTGATAAAGGCTATGTAGTACATGACATACCGAAAGATGGAGACGAACTCGTACATAGGTTAATCGAAAGATGTAGCAATGACACAGACTCGTTGACTGAGGAGCAATTGCGCCTAGCAGCCGGACACATCTCAGATTCAGATTACTCCAGGTGGTTTGACTCTTTCCCAGCAGCAATACAAAATCAATTGCAAGAGGCTTGGGGAGACCCACCAGGCCAAGTGTACAGGACTGGCAATCAGCTAGCAGTCGCAGGCCTGGATCTAGGAAATGTATTCGTAGGACTGCAACCTCCAAGAGGTTTCGGTGAACATCCGATATCGGTCTACCACAGTCCTGATCTCACTCCAACCCACCACTACATTGGGTACTACAGATGGATCAAAGATGTTTTCCAAGCCGACGCAATGGTTCACGTCGGAAAACATGGAACCCTAGAGTGGCTTCCAGGCAAAGGAATAGGATTATCAGAGGAATGTTATCCTGAAGTAGCTCTTCAAGATATGCCACTGTTTTATCCCTTCATAATTAACAATCCTGGAGAAGGTACACAGGCAAAACGCAGAACTCACGCTACTATCATAGATCACCTAATTCCACCAATGACAACAGCGGACAGCTATGGGGACATTGCGAAACTCGAACAACTTATGGACGAACATTACCAATGCCAAACCCTAGACCCAGTTAAGCTGCCAATGCTGGAATCGCAAATCTGGGAAATTGTCCAAAAGGCAGAACTCCACCGAGACCTCGGCGTTGACGCACAACCCGATGACTTTGGAGAATTTATGCTTAACATCGATGGTTACTTGTGTGAAATAAAAGACGTCCAGATAAAGGACGGTCTACACATTCTCGGAGAACCTCCGAGTGATGAGCATCTAGTGGGTTTAATGTCAGCCCTGACCAGGCTTGACATGGGGGAAGTCCCAAGTTTGCGCAGATCTATAGCAGAGGCTGTCGGCCTCAACTATGAAAATCTACTCGACGATCCTGGCCAAGCGCTCACAACCGCCGTACCTCCAATAATCAGCGATCTTCATCCAGAACTTCCCGTAAGAAGCGTCGGAGATGTAATAGAGGGAGTAGAGGAGCTATGCAGATTAGCCCTATCAGAATTGCAGACGGGGGCGTTCAACCGTGACCTTGTAGAACAGGTAACAGAAGGCATCGTGGGCTACAAAGACCCTCAAACAATTCATTCCTTGTCTTATGCTTCTGGTTTTATATATCCTTCCTTGATGCAAACAACCGACGAAATTGACAATTTGTTGAGAGGGCTCGACGGCCGCTTTGTTCCCGCAGGTCCTAGCGGATCTCCCACCAGAGGTTTGCCCAATGTACTTCCAACAGGACGGAACTTCTACTCTGTTGATCCCAAGACGTTACCATCGCCTGCCGCGTGGGAGGTGGGGAAAGCCCTTGGAGATGCTCTACTGTCAAAATATTTGGATGAGGAGAACCAATATCCAGAAATGGTCGGCATAGTTGTCTGGGGAACGTCAGCAATGCGTACTCATGGTGATGACATAGCTCAAATACTATATCTCCTAGGGGTGCGCCCTGTTTGGCAACAGGAGAGTCGACGCGTATCCGGAATCGAAGTAATCCCTCTAGAGGAACTTGGCAGACCAAGAATTGATGTTACCGTTAGAATCAGTGGGTTCTTTCGAGACGCATTTCCGAATCTGATCTACACGATAGACCAAGCCATACAAACAGTCGCCGCGCTAACCGACGAATCACCTGAGGAAAATTATATTCGTAAACACCTCATCGAAGACACTAACAACCAAAATATGGAGTCTCAGACCGAGCTACCTAGTCCAGACGACACACCATCTTTGTTCCGAATCTTCGGAAGCAAACCAGGAACCTACGGCGCAGGGATACTGCAAGTTTTGGATGAGCGCAACTGGGAAACTGTACAAGATCTAGCGGAAGTATATACAGCATGGGGAGGCTACGCATACACCCAGAAGAACTTCGGCGTTACGGCACGCAATGAGTTTCGTCACCGGTTCAGCCAGATCGTAATCGCAGCAAAAAATCAGGATAATCGCGAGCATGATATATTCGATAGCGATGACTATATGCAATATCACGGAGGCATGATCGCAACCGTAAGAGCGTTAACAGGACAAAACCCTAGAGAATTTTTTGGAGATAGCTCTGATCCAAACAGATCAAAAGTCCGTGACTTGCAAGACGAAGCAAGAAGAGTATTTCGCAGTAGAGTAGTGAACCCAAAGTGGATTGATTCTATGAAGCGACATGGGTACAAAGGGGCATTTGAACTGTCAGCTACCGTGGACTATATGTTCGGTTATGACGCCACGGCCAACGTTGTAGAAGATTGGATGTATGAGAATGTTACCGAAGAGTACGTGCTAAACGAAGAAATGCAGCAATTCTTCAAAGCTAGCAATCCTTGGGCTTTGAGAGGAATAGTCGAAAGACTTTTAGAAGCAATTCAACGTGGTCTTTGGGAAGATCCTCCAGAGGATATGTTGGCGGATCTACAGGCACTTTACCTAGAGTTAGAAACAGACATCGAAGCGCGTCAGGAGTAAGCGCGTAGACAGGGCCCTATTCTAGTCCAACATGAAATCGACAACACTAGTCTAAAACAATCTATTATTAGGATGAAGCATAGCTAAAATATAAAAGGCGACCCTTATATAGAGTCTCCTCACCTATCCGGACATTGATCATAATAATCGGAGCGAGGTAAATAATTGGCATTTCAAACAGACGCAACTCAAGAGCCCACATTTCCATTTAGCGCAATCGTAGGCCAGGACGCTATGAAACGGGCTCTCTTGCTCAATACTATAAATCCTAAAATCGGAGGGGTTCTGATACGCGGCAAAAAAGGGACTGCAAAATCTACCGCTGTTCGATCATTAGCCGCATTACTTCCTGAAATTGAAGTCATCTCGGGGTGCCAGTATAGGTGCAAACCGGGAACACCCCAAGCGGTTTGCGACACATGCAATAGCAAAATGGGAGCCCCTGAACTACGCCAAGTGCGAGTAGTGGATCTCCCTGTCGGGGCAACAGAAGATCGCTTGGTTGGATCCATCGATATAGAAACAGCAATCAAATCGGGCACAAAAGCTTTTGAACCGGGTCTAATAGCGGCAGCACACAGGGGAATACTATACATAGATGAAGTAAATTTATTGAATGACCATCTAGTAGATGTGCTACTAGATGCAGCAGCCATGGGACGCAATTACGTTGAGAGGGAAGGGATATCCATAAGCCATTCCGCCGATTTTATCCTCATTGGAACAATGAATCCCGAAGAAGGCGACCTTAGACCTCAACTAATTGACCGATTTGGCTTGGCGGTGGAAGTCAGTGGAGAATTGACAGGGGACGAGAGACAAGAAGTGGTTCGGCGCCGAATAGCATATGAAAATGATCCTCTGGGATTCATGGCTGAATGGGAGAACGACAATCGGTTGCAACGGGAGACATTACTAAAAAGCCAAGAACTCCTACCAGAAGTTTCCTTGTCCGCAGATATGCTCCGTTTGATAACAGACATATGCTCAGAATACGAGGTGGACGGGCTTCGGGGCGATATAGTTATGTATAAAACCGCTATCACAATCGCAGCGTATGAGGGTCGAACAGAAGTAAATACTGAAGACGTAAGAGAAGCTGCTCAGATGGCACTACTACACCGGCAGCGTCGATTGCCGTTCCAACAAGCACAGATGGTTACAGACCAGCTTGAGTCAATTATAGAAGATCACCAAACACAGCGCCGCGATAGCGGTGACGGGAATTCTGAGTCTGGCTCAGATGATCAAGGAGACAATTCTGATCCTGACCCAAGTAGTGAACCTCCCACTGACTCAGATCCAGATTCACAACCTTCCGAGAATACCGATGGTAAAGAAGACGAAAGATTTGAAATAGGAGAGTCTCCTGAAGTCCCTACTCTTAACGTCAACCTTCCCGACCGTAGACCGCGCCAATCATCGGGGCGCCGTGCCAATGCTGTCAGCAACACAACCATTGGTCGATACGTAGGTTCAAGAATACCCATAGGTAGAACCTCCGATATGTCTTTAGATGCCACACTAAGAGCAGCTGCACCTCACCAGACAAAACGTACGTCAAATCAGGATGAAGCTCCCGCAATATTAATAGAACCGTGGGATATCCGTGAGAAGGTGCGAGAAACGAGAACCGGAAGTCTCATACTCTTCATAGTAGACGCTAGCGGTTCTATGGGCGCTCAAAGAAGGATGGTTGCCGTGAAGGGAGCCATCATGTCATTACTGTTAGATGCATACCAACGACGTGATAAAGTTGCCCTAATCAGCTTCAGGAAGACATCTGCAGAACTATTACTACCACCCACGAATAGCGTCGAGCTAGCACAGTATTATCTCCAAGAAATGCCGACTGGTGGCCGCACTCCATTGTCGAAGGCGTTACATCTTGCATTAGGTGTTTTGGACATAGAAACTATGAAAGATCAAGACATCGTCCCTCTCGTAGTACTACTGTCCGATGGCCGAGCCAACGTTGATTTGGCCCCTGATGTAAAAGGACAGGAGGATACGTCTCCGATAACCTCAGTATTCAAAGAGAAACACATATCCTCTGTCGTTATAGATACAGAAACAGGATTTCTAAAATTACAGATGGCGAAAACAATAGCTGATGGCATGGGAGCACAGTACATCAGGCTCGATGATATTGGATCGAGTGCTATCGCAGATACTGTTAGAAGCTATATCCCCGACCAATCGCCAGTTATTCACCCAGAGGATATCCAAACATTGTTCAACCAAATTAAAGATGAACATCCTAAATAGTACTGTATCACGGCATATTTACATCAGCATTAACAATTGCTACCCTCGTATCTGATTAAGAATTAACAGGAGTATCTACTGTGGTAAGAACCTTGCAATACGCAGACATGGACAAGATGTTATCACTATCTAAACGCCGAGGCTTCATGTTCCAGAGTAGTGAAATATACGGCGGACTAGGGTCGACATACGATTACGGCCCTCTAGGAGTTGAACTCAAACGGAACGTCAAGGAAGCTTGGTGGACATCTGTAGTCACAGAACGTGACGATGTTGTTGGTCTAGACTCAGCAATCTTAATGCATCCAAAAATATGGGAAGCTAGTGGCCACGTTGAGAACTTCAGTGATCCGTTAGTTGAATGCAAATCCTGTAATAGACGATATCGAGAAGACCAACTCGAAAGTACAAAGTGCCCTGAATGCAATGGCGAATTTGGAGATCCACGAAGATTCAACTTGATGTTCAGGACATTCATGGGGCCAGTAGAGGATACTAGTCACGAACTCTTTCTACGACCAGAAACGGCTCAAGGTATATTCGTTAACTTCTCAAACGTCTTGAATGCCAGCAGGAAGAAACTACCATTTGGGATCGCCCAGATCGGTAAGGCATTCCGAAACGAAATAACTCCAGGAAACTTCACCTTTCGAACGCGGGAGTTTGAACAGATGGAAGTGGAGTTTTTTGTAAAACCCGGTGACGACGAGGAGTGGCTTAACGATTGGGTAACAACCCGTTTCCAATGGTACGTAAAATATGGTATTAGGGAAGAAAACCTCCGACTACGCCGCCATGATGGTGACGAGTTAGCACATTACGCGAAAGATACATATGACATAGAATATCGTTTCCCATGGGGCTGGGGAGAACTAGAAGGGATCGCAGACAGAACCGATTTTGACCTCGGCCGGCACTCCAATGCTAGCGGTACAGACCTTACATATTTTGATGAAGAGTCGAAAGAACGCTACATCCCTTACGTAATAGAGCCTTCAGGAGGAGTAGATAGAGCGACTTTAGCGTTCTGGCTCGATGCGTACGATGAAGAGCCTGATGGAGACGGTAGCAGGACCGTACTACATTTCCATCGACATTTAGCACCCATCAGTATAGCTGTCCTACCATTGAGCCGGAATGAACGACTTACCCCAACTGCCAGGCATGTGTATGACACTATAAGAAGGACGTTTTCAACACAATATGACGATGCTCAAAGTATTGGACGGCGCTACCGCCGACAAGATGAGATAGGTACTCCGTACTGCATTACAGTGGACTTTGACTCTCTGGACGACCACTCTGTAACTATCCGAGAACGGGACAGTATGCATCAAGACCGAGTGGAGATAGCCAGCCTGGTTAACATAATGCGCGACAGGCTCGACCACGGCTGGTAAGCCAGAGCATCCGCCCACGCATCAAACTCAGATAACTGCGCCAAGTGTCTGAAACTCACAAATTTGTGAGTGCCTAGCGGTTGGACTTAAGGGTGAGCGTTCAGACCTCCATCTACATATACTGGTTGTCCAGTCGTATAATCGCACGCCTCCGAACACAAGTACACTAATAGTGGGCCAATGTCATCAGGAGTCCCTTTTCTTCGCAACGGAGTATAACGAACTAAGAGTTCTTCCTGCTGTACTTCCAAGGGTACCTGTTCGGCCGTATACCAGCCAGAGCCAAGGGCATTTACCCGAATATTGTGTTTCCCCAGTTCAACAGCTAAGGATCTTGTAAGTGCAAGCAAACTCGCCTGAGTCATAGAAAACGCTGATCCATTGATCATGCCACGTTCAGCCAATATCGAAACGAGATTAACAATCCTACCATATTGGATATCGATCATCTGTGATGCGACACATTGACTTAAGCGATAGGGAATTACGACATTGCGCTCATATAACGCTTCCCATTCGGCAGGTTTCACTGATAAAAATGGCTGCGCATAAAAGCTACGGGAATCGTTGACTAGAATATCAACCGCTCCATGAATTTCAGAATAAGTATTCATCACCTGAGTGATAGATTCCTCGGATGAGTCCTGAACAACACAAGAGGCATGTCCGGACCCTACCAACTCGGATAGGACTGCTTTATTGGTTACTTCCCTTCTCGACACTATGAATAAAGTCGCTCCAGCCTCACTTAGAGCTCGGGCTAAACGAGGAGCTTCTTCTCCTCCAGACACATAAAACATCGCAGTTCTATTCTTTAGTGAAAATTCTTCGGGTATTGGCATTCGTTTCACTCCTAATTTCCAACAATCTAATCTTCCAGGGCAACAATTGGTGCGTGTCCAGTCGGTATGACTCCGGCTGCTAGTCCTCCCCCATCAACAATCATTATCTCCCCCGTCATATAATCTGACGCCGAAGATGCTAAAAATACCGCAACTGGACCTAAGTGTTGCGGTATCCCCAATTTACCTATCGGAAGAAAGTCACCGGAAGGTGGAAGAGTATTCCGGATATCAGAGTTGGTACTTTCTGTGGGGATAAACCCTGGCGCAATCGTGTTGGCTGTTATACCGTACCTAGCTAAGCTAAACGAGAGAACCCGCGTTAATTGGATTATTGCGCCCTTACTAACACAATACATGTAAATATCTCGCCCTCCCCGCAGACCAAAACCAGAGGCAACGTTTATTATCTTTCCGCTACCTGCGTCAGCCATAAATTTACCAACTTCTCTAGAACAATAAAAAGCTCCGTTCAGGTTTACGTCCATTGCCCCCTGCCACTCTGAATCTGTAATCTCCCAGATTGGCTTGCGAACATTTTCTGAGACTAGTGCCGCGTTGTTAACCAACACATCAATACGCCCATAGTGGTCCAACGTTTTAGAAACCAAGGCAGCCACTTGGTTGGAATCACTTACATCGGCCGATATCGCTAGTCCGTCTCTACCCAGCTTTTTTACAGAATCTGCAGCATCATCGATCGGTTGCTGACGTCTCCCTGCAATGGCCAAATTTGCACCAGCCTCAGCCAAAGCCGTAACCATGGCAAACCCTAGTCCTGTACCCCCTCCGGTTACCAATACCACTTTGCCGTCTAGGTTTAAACGTTCTAGCATCTCAAAATCCTCTCAAGTTAAAATGTGGTCGTATTAAGTGATACATCTCCTGATGAAAACACACTGGTCTGACCATCAGGAAATCTCAATACTAAACTGCCATACTCATCTATATCCTCGGCAACACCCGTATAAGAAAAATCGTCACTATATACGGTCACTACCCTACCTAAGGTCTGCATTTTTAATTTCCATTCTTCCAGAGGCACTATACCTGTCATTGCAGATTGGTATAAATTGTCAAAATCATGAAGAAAGTTCCGGAGGACAAACGCCCGGTTAACCTCTGTGCCAAGTTCTGAAGTTAAAGAGGTTGCAGTATCTGACAGCTCTGGGAGATCTGACGTATCGAAAGTTATATTTATACCTACGCCCAACACAACATATAGCACTCGTGCTTCTTTTAGTGAACACTCCATCAATACCCCGGCAACTTTCTTTCCGTTGACCAATATATCGTTCGGCCATTTCACTTCAGTGTTCAGGCCAGTAGCACGTTCGATTGACCGAGCCGTTGCTAATGAAGATATTATTCCGATCGCTGGTAATAAATCGATCTCAGGATACAATACTAAGGAGAGATAAATATTACCAGGTTTAGAGCGCCATACCCGTCCCAATCTCCCTCTACTGT
Organism: SAR202 cluster bacterium; assembly: GCA_009392775.1. Next base: position 12,447 of record VFFT01000081.1, read on the forward strand.
TATGTTGGTTTTCTGCCACTATTAGGGTTCCATTGTCGGTACCTTCAATCGCTAGTCGGCGACCTTCATCCATAGTAGAATCAATCTTTTCATGATATTGGATATGCTTTCCTACAATGCGAGTATAGATACCATGTCTCAACACTTCTGAAACTAAATTTGCCATAACTATACATAAGCCTATCAAACTATCGTTTGCTGATATGCATGATAGTTATTGTGTAAGCGACTTACAATATGGGCTACATTATTGTAAGCTTGTTGAGGATAAATTATCCGACTGAATCGGGTCACCCACTTAGACCGCAGTACACGAGCATAAATGACATCATCAAAAGATATCCACTCATCAGGTGACAAGTCTGAATACTCTTGGTTAACAAAACGCCGAAATGAGGACAAATTCGTCCGCTTGTGTGGCAGTTTTGGTTACGAATATCAAGAGCTACCTTTACTAGCACCAACGGACGTTTTCCTGAGAAAATCTGGGGGCGAATTAGCCTCCCAAATGCTAAGTCTTATAGACGCGACTAGTAATTTAATCAGCTTAAGACCCGAGTTCACCGCTTTGATAGTATCAGAACACCTCAAGACTCAGCCAGATACGAGTGATATACGACGAATCCAATATTCAGGCCCGGTATTCAGACAAACACTCGGTGCTTCCTTATCCGAACAATACTTTACTCAGGTCGGAGTAGAGCTAATTGGAGCACGGGGTCCGATATCTGACGCAGAGTTGCTCTATTTGGCTACACAGATCCCCGAGCAGTTAGGAATTACTGACTACACCGTCCGGATTACCGATTTAAGAGTTCTAAACAGCCTTTTAGATTCGAAGCAATTATCTGATCGAGCAAGAACTTTTATAATCGCCTCCGTTCCTGCTCTACAATCTAGAACTACCTCAGTAGCACAATTGTTGGCTCAGGCTCAAGACGATCATATAATCGGACAAAATCCGTCTAACGACCACCTCCACATAGCGATCTCCGGATTACAGGATGACCAGGCCAAGGAAGTCCTCCATGGTTTTCTAGAATGGTCCGAAGGACTGGCACCAAACCTGGGACAAAGAGCAGCTGACGATGTGGTCGATCGACTACTTCGCAAACTTAGGGGTAACGACGAAAGAGACAGCTTACAGGAAGCCCTACTAGCTATCGAAAACCTCGTGAATCTGAAGGGAAATGCCGACGACATTATGGCTGCGGCCGAAACATTGGTAGAAACTTGCCCTGAGGGCTCAACAGCATTGAAAAGCCTGCGAACAGTGATTAATCTGGTGACGGATGATCCCAACCTATCATCTAAAATATCTGTTGATTTTGGGCTCATCAAGGGAATCGCGTATTACGATGGCATCGTATTTGATATCACAAATGCTGCAGGCAATAAAATACTTGGTGGCGGTGGTAGGTATGATAATTTATCGACAGATCTAGGGAGTGTTTGCGAAATCCCATCAGCAGGATTTGCTTACAATCTTGAGGCTCTATTGGAGTCCGCGGATTTACAGTTATCTGCAGATGATCCCCTGTCCAACGAATGGTCGTTATCAACACTCATCGTCATGGAAGACGCGACGCAAGATTTGGTAGCTCTTCGGTTATCTCGTCAATACCGGGAAGCAGGTCATCGTGTAGTGATAGATTCTCAATACCACAGCGTTGCAGAAGCACGTTCCAAATCCTCAGGGAGAACCTGGGATAATATTGTTTTCGTTTCTGCTTCCGGAGACACGGAAGTACACGAAACTAACACGTCTAGTACTTAACCTACCTGCCTACCATACGCTATACTTGCCGTGTAACGCGATGAATATGTATACCAGCAGTGATAACTCCTAAATAAACAATGATGAATTTTAGTCAAACAAACGATCAATCTCTCCACATCGTAATCCCCAGTGATGGCGAACTACATGATTCAACTCTCACATTTCTGCGGGCATGTGGATTGAGGGTGAGTCGTCCCAACTCACGACAATACACAGCAACAATTCCATCACTACCAGGGATTGAAGTTCTGTTTCAAAGAACTGCCGATATCACACAAAAAGTAGAAGAAGCGAGTGCAGAGCTCGGAATCACCGGTCTAGACCGTCTCCTAGAGTATCGGAGTGACAAAGAACGCGCCGTGGCTATCATTGGAGACCTAGGGTATGGTGGTTGCGACTTCGTCCTAGCGGTCCCGAACGCATGGTTAGATGTCACATCCCTCGATGACTTATCAGATCTGGCGCTAGAGTTCCATGAAAAAGGGAACCAATTAAGGATAGCTACCAAATACCCTAAATTACTTAGACAGCACTTGTTTGATAGAGGTATAAATTATTTTACCGTAGTCCCTGCTAGCGGTACTCTAGAAGCAGCACCCGTCGCGGGATATGCTGATCTTATTGCAGATCTCACCGCAACAGGTACTACATTACGGGAAAACCGTCTAAAAACCCTAACAGGTGGGACAATCCTAAAATCTCAAGCCTGCGTCATTGGGAACCCAATAGCATTGAAAGTGTCTAAGCAACGACTACTCCTATGCAGACACTTCCTAGAACTTATAGAGGCAAACATACTCGCAGACCCTTACTATCGTATCACCGGAAATGTCCTGGGTAATTCCGAGGAGATCGTTGCTGATATGGTTCTCAAACGAACTGACTTAGCAGGGCTACGAGGACCGACTTTATCAAGAGTGTATAACGCTGACAACGAGAATTGGTATAGCGTAAGTCTATTAGTTCAGAAAGGTCAATTAATGGAAGCCGTTGACCATCTTCGAAGCTGCGGTGCTTTAGATATCTCGGCATCGCAAGTAAACTATCTATTCGAGAATCGATCATCAGCTTACGAAAGGCTTATCTCAACCGCTAACCAAACTGAGACATTGTAGAATGCCAAATCTGCCAATGCATTTATTTCTCGCAAATCGTATCGCCGAGGACTTGGACTGGGGGAGTGTTCACGATAATCTGGGTGACTATCTCCTAGGATCAACTGCCCCTGATATACGAGCCATGACGAAATGGGATCGAGCACGCACTCATTTTGCCCCGTTGTCACTGGAACAAATTGGCCAGGGCACCCGAAATATGTTTGATATTTATCCTGGATTAATTCAATCAACCAGCATGAATGCCGCGTCAAGAGCCTTCTTAATCGGGTATATTACACATCTAACAGCAGATGAAGTTTGGATTACCACCATGTACAGACCTAATTTTGAATCCGCGACAAAAGTCACTGACACAAAAATAGACGCCGACATTTGGGACCGAGCTCTACAATTGGATATGGACAAGGGAGTCCTTGAGAAATCGAACCACCTCGCCCGAGAATTGAATTTCATCAAGGAAGGCGATCAAACAATTGAACTCGAGTTTCTCGAACAGGAGTTGCTACTTGAATGGCGATCCTGGGTCAGTAGATTTATGGGGTGGAACTTCAGTTGGGATAGATTACGCCGCGCTCTAAATAGGATGTACCGCGATGACCAAGCGGTACAGGTCCTTGTCGGCGAGTTTTTGACAAATATCGAAAGTAACCTTGAAACGGTATACGATAAAATCCCGAAAAATAACATCACTGCATTCCAAGAAAGAGTCGCTACCGAGTCTCTTAAACAGATCAAGGAGTATATCCGTGAAACTTAACACTGTACATGGTCTCCAGAAGGCAGAAGGTGTGCTAACGCGCTTTGACCCACTAGATATTGGTTCACTACCAGAATCCATAGTACAGCGCACGCACGAACTATTTGGTCCAAATACTAGCCCTCAGGATTCCGTACTAAAAATACTTGCTGACGTGAGAGATAAGGGTGACGAAGCAGTCTTCCACTATGCAGAGTTACTAGATGATACTTCACTGAAGAGTGCTGAAGTCTCCCTAAAAGACCTAGAATTGGCTAGAGAATCACTATCAGATCATCTAGTACAGTCTTTACATCTAGCCGCCGAGCGTATTGAACACTTTCACAAATCCACATTGCCCGAAAACTGGGTAGACTACCAAAGCGGATTAGGAGAATTGATTAGGCCATTGGAACGAGTTGGACTATACGCCCCCGGGGGAACGGCAGCATACCCTTCCACAGTGCTCATGACAGCTATACCGGCTCGAGTTGCTGGAGTTAAGGAGATAATACTTACAACTCCAAAACGCGGAGAGCAGCCCATAAACCCAGCGGTACTAGTTGCAGCAGAGATTGCGGGTGTCGACAAGGTATACCAGATCGGCGGAGTACAGGCCATTGGAGCATTAGCTTACGGAACGGAATCTATTCGAAAAGTCGACAAAATTTGCGGCCCAGGAAACATATTTGTGGCATATGCCAAGAAGATTGTCCAAGGCCAAGTCGACATCGACGGCATATTTGGTCCCACTGAGACTATTGTCATAGCCGACAGCTCAGCAAATGCCCAGTTCTGTGCTGCAGATCTAATCGCTCAAGCCGAACATGATCCTCTTGCAACCGCGATCCTGGTAACTAACTCTCCAAAGCTTGTCGAGGAAATCGAACTGGAACTAGACAGGCAAATCGCAAATATTGACAGAGGCCCAACCGTAAGAGACTCTCTGTTAAAACAAGGGAAGATTGTAGTACTAGATTCGATATCAGAGGCCATTGAACTAGCTAACCGCATTGCGCCAGAACACCTATGTTTAATGGTTCAAAATCCCTGGGAGTATGTTGATCACGTTAGACACGCCGGCGGACTATTTCTCGGCGAATTCTCTCCTGAGGTAATGGGAGATTATATAGCTGGGCCTAGTCACGTCATGCCCACAGGCGGTACCGCAAGATTCAGCTCAGCATTGAGCGTACATCAGTTCTTAAGAACCATGCCGGTGGTTGGCCTAAGCCGAAATAGTTTCTCTGAGCTTGGTAATGCAGCAATCGCAATCGCACAGGCAGAGGGATTAGGGGGCCATTCACAAGCAATAAAGATACGTATGAATCACCTCATAAGTTCACAATAATAAATTGCAATTGTAGTAAGGAAACAACATGCCCAGTATAAGAGATTTGATGGTACCCCACTTGAGATCTTTAGACACCTACCAGGGTGTTGATCCAATGGAAGTTATGGCAGAACGAGCTGGAATACCGGCCAGCGATATAATACGTCTGAATGGTAACGAAAATCCATATGGGCCGTCCCCACAGGTGACACGAGCTCTGGGCTCATTCGAGCACTACAATCACTATCCGGATCCTGGACAGAGGACTTTGCGCGGTATCTTGTCGCATTATCTCAATATAGCACCCGAGTTAATCGTATGCGGGAACGGAAGCGATGAACTCATCGATTTGATTCTAAGATTATTTCTGGCACCTGGAGACAATATAATACTTCCTACACCTACTTTCGGAATGTATGCCTTTAGCGCCGAAGTCGTAGGAGGACGCGCTATCAGCGTTCCCAGAACATCTGATTTTGAAATCGATGAACAGGCTATTCTTAGATCAATCGATTCCCACACGAAAGCAATATTTTTCGCGTCGCCGAACAACCCCACAGGAAACACCGCTTCAGACAAGCAAATCAGGGCTCTGCTAGATACAGGTGTTATAGTTGTAGTAGATGAGACATATTACGAGTTCTGCGGGCAGTCCTCCCTCAATTTATTATCCGAATACGAAAACCTCATTATCCTTAGGACATTCAGTAAATGGGCTGGTCTCGCCGGCCTAAGAATAGGCTTAGGTGTTATGTCTGAAAGTCTAGCGGGAACAATGATGAGCATGAAGCCTCCGTACAATGTCAATCTAGCAGCAGAAGTCGCACTAACAGCTTCTCTAGAAGATCGTGAGACCCTAATGACCCGTGTTGATGCTATCGTGCAGGAGCGAAGTCGCCTAATGGCAAACCTGAGCGACATACCGAATGTTAAACCATATCCTTCAGAGGCCAATTTCATTCTAACGCAACTTCCCGATGGGCGCGGAAAGGAAATCTTTGAAGGACTATGTAGTCGCGGTATATTTCTTCGATACTTCGGGAGAGAACCATTAACAGATTTTGTACGAATGAGCGTAGGGCTGCCTAGTGAGAACGACGCGGTAATTGACGCTCTAACTGCATTAGTTGGAGGATAACATTGGCAACATCTGAACAAAATAACAAACCAGACCTGCAGAGATCAGCTTCTTTACAGCGCAAAACCGGAGAAACTGAAATATCGCTTAGCGTAACATTAGACGGACAAGGAACATATCAGATTGATACTGGAAACGGATTCCTTGACCACATGGTGAGTCAGATAGCGAGACATGGACTATTTGATATTACTTTAACCGCCAGAGGTGATACGAACGTTGGTTGGCATCACCTAGTAGAAGATGTCGCAATATGTCTAGGGCGTGCTTTCGGTCAAGCGCTCGGCGAACCGAGGGGTATTCGAAGAATGGGGCACGCTATAGTGCCGCTCGATGAGACATTAGTCAGGGTAGCAGTGGACTGGAGCGGACGGGGATATGCCTCTGTAGAAACGACTCTTGACGATATAATGGTGGAGACATTATCAGGGGACTTGGTAAGCCACTTTTTAGAATCATTCGCACTAGAGGCAAAAATTAACTTGCACGCCAAGGTTTTGGAAGGGACAAGCCCTCACCATAAGGCTGAAGCACTATGCAAGGCTTTAGCTAGAGCTCTTAGAGATGCAATAGAACCTGACCCTCGAGCCGAGAATCAGGTTCCTAGTACTAAAGACACCTTAAACTCGTAAGTGCCCCTACCTATTACATAGACCTGCCTTTTCTGGCTATAAATTCAGGGAATGCTTGATCTGCTTTGTACCCACGTACAACGTTGGTAGTGTATTCGTGCTCGTTGTTCCACTGACCCTCCAGATCCTGGCCCATATGCTGCAACAACAAAGCTTTTACGCCCATTACTGACTCCCGTCGGTTTCCAGATATAGCGGTGGCTATCTCCATAGTTTTGGCTTTAAGCTGATCCGACGGAACCAGATGATTTAGGAGACCGATTCGGTAGGATTCTTCGGCGTCAACAACTCTACCGCTAAAGAGTAATTCCTTAGCTATTGGCCACCCTACCTGATTAGGCAATGTCCAAGTACAATTAATTCTGCCATAAGCTGCGGCTAAAAACCGAAAACTAGTGTTTTCACAACCTATTCGAAAGTCGAGGGAAGATGCCAGGACCGAGCCACCACCATAGGCTAGACCATTCATCATCCCTATGACAGGTTTCGGAGAGGCACTCAGTTCGTAACCACCTCGACTGCGAAGTGCGCTGGCGGCATCTAGCTCTTCCTGTGTAAGATCACCGTCTTGAATTCGTTTGTCATTTTCACGTTGTTCATGGATATCACCACCGGCCGAAAACGCTCGGCTACCCGAGCCAGTTAGTACTATGCACCCGACCTCATCGTCGTTATTGGCAATAGTAACCGCATCATGAAGTTCATTACTCAACTGCCTATTCATAGCGTTGAGCACCTCAGGGCGATTCAGCGTAATGATTGCTACTCCATCTTCTTTTTCCGTCAATATATGATCGTAGGCCATTTCATCCTCCAAGGGTTTATGCGTATTGATCCACTAAGGACTGCACTAACACAGCCTTAGACTACATTCTATGTTGGGAGTAAGGTGTCGTCAAATACGATACTGTGGCAATAACACTACCTCCAAAGAAATATTGGAGACTCAACTATACTAGTAGTATAATCACCATTACCATTAATCAAACGAGTTCTCGTAACTACAACTATCTTCAAGTGTAAGAGGCTGGGAAGTGGAAGACGTCATAATAGTTGGAGCGGGTCCAGCTGGGAACAATGCAGCGCTGTTACTGACGCAGAGTGGATACAAAGTTACAGTTATAGATTACCGACACGATATTGGGAACAAACCGTGTACTGGAATCGTTGGCAAAGAGTGCGCATCAAAATTCCCAATACCCCCGGAGTATATCTACAGAGAAGCAAAAACTGCCACCTTCATAGCTCCAAATGGGTCACAGTTAAATATAGACACCGGTAAAACCCAAGCTTACATTATCGACAGAGCCAATTACGTAGCACATTTCGCTCATAAGGCTCAAGCTGCTGGTGCCTCATACAAACTTGGTAAACGAGTGCTGAATATATCCATATTAGACGATCAAGTCCAAGTGAGCACAGATTCTGAGACTTACGCCTGCAGATCTGTCATTCTCGCATCAGGGTTTGGGTCCCCTCTGGTTAGTAATCTAGGCTTAGGCAAGGTACCGGATTACGTCAGCGGCGTACAGATATCAGCAAAAGTTGAAGACCTTGAGAACCTGCATGTATATCTAGGAGAACAGAACGCACCTGGATTCTTTTCCTGGGCGGTGCCCACTCTGCCGGGAGAGGCGTTGATTGGTCTTATGACCAGAAAACATGCACCTGACCACCTCCAATCATTCTTGGAGTCTCTCCAGAGCCAAAACATCCTCCGAGATGTCATTGGCAAACCTGTCAAATGGGGGATACCTCTTCGTCCTTTAAAAAAGACTTACTCCGACCGAGTTCTGGTAATTGGCGATGCTGCAGGTCAAGTAAAGCCAACCACTGGAGGTGGAATTTACTACGCTCTCATGGCCAGTTCTATATCAGCAGAAATACTTAGCAAAGCCTTGAAAAACCGTGATCTATCAGCCAAAGCATTGAGCCCGTACCAGAGGCGATGGAAACAATTATTATCAACAGAGCTAGAAAGCGGCTACTCCGCGCGAAGGCTCTACGAATATCTGAGCGACAGACAGATTGATTCTATAATGAGCCAAGCGAGAACCAAAGGCTTCACAGAGCAAATAATCGGTTGTGAAGATATTTCCTTCGATTGGCACAGCAAATTAATCGGAAGGATGATCAATTATCCGGGTATACACAATGTACTTAGACTCATCAACCCCATATTTGCAAAATTAGCTCAGCAAACCGATATCTGACGGTTAGTCATATCTATTTGGATGAAATTAATTTTGGCACCGCCAATATGCCTTCATCACCGGACCCCAAAAGCTCAGTGGCACTTTCGCGATATAAAATACCGGTGTACGCGTTTAATAACGCGTCGCAGGCACGTATATCAAGAGATTCAGAATACGAATTTAGCCCAGTTATCATAGGGTAAAGCCTGGAGACTATGAAGGTTAAGCTACCAGGGTTGTTTTTGGGTGGAACACTGTCACCGAACAGAATCACTTTACTAGCATGTGGATAGACTTCGACTACCGGATAACCCATACCTTCTAATATCTCGCGGATAGTAATTGCTCTATATATTAATTTAGTGATAATCGAACCCTTGCTAGTAAAGAAACAACTTATTCCCATTTGAGCCAGTTCTATCTCACATAGTCTCCCTTTTTGAGTATGGTTATCTGATACACATTGGCACTGCTTATCAAGACAACACATGCCGCTAGGGAGTGTTAATGGAGTACCAATCGCAATCTGATTAGGCGTCTGATCAACCACTATTTGTGACAATTCTTCATTTGTGTTGAAATGCGTCAGTGACTGAAGTGACTTATCAGACTCAGATAGAATTGCAACTGCACTCTCGTGCTGTGGTGAACTTCGTAGATCTATACCTAGAACCGTCATACTTCCCCCACACTTACCCAACTGGTCCG
>VFFT01000082.1 GCA_009392775.1 SAR202 cluster bacterium
GACGGTCCAGATCGATCAATATACCGAGGGCGAAGAGATATCGAACGCCCAGCTTGGGATATTTTACGATGAAGGTCCAGCCCGTACGGTGCAATTCAATAGGGCTGAAGGTACCATAACAATGACACAAAACTATGCCCAGCCGTTTGGGCCTAGTTTGTTTTCCCCTGATTTGCGGGTAGCTCTAGTTAATCAGCGTATGAGTATGCAAGATGCTAGTGCCAATATTGCAACCGAGCTTCAGTTAGATCTTACGGGCCTTTCGGATAGTGAGTTGATATTGTTTAAGCATACAACGCCGGATGTGGTTAAAAGGACGCTCTCTGAAATACAGAGTCTCCTTAAGCAGATCGAGGACAATAGGGTTAAATAGCCTTAGTTTCCAGTCTAATATAATCACAACCAGTTAGGGTGTGGGCAGTTGTCCTTGAGGCATCGAGAAGGAGTTTTTCTCGCTCGGGAAAATACTGCCTGACACCTCCTCGGCGTATTTTTGAAGAGCGGATATCGCGATATCGCCTAGATTGCAATATTGCTTAGTATGTTTAGGTACGAAGTCTGTGTATAAGCCGAGAATATCGTGGAAGACTTGTACTTGACCGTCACAGAATGGACCAGCCCCTATACCAATAGTTGGGATGCTTAGTTTCGATGTTATTAACTCTGATAACTCTTTTGGGATTAGTTCTAATACCACTGCATAGGCACCTGCTGATTCCACGGCAATTGCGTCATCAATTAATTTAGAAGCAGCTTTATGGGTTTTACCCTGGAGTTGATAACCGCTCAATGCATGTACGTACTGTGGAGTAAGTCCTAAATGGCCCATGACTGGGATACCGTTCCTCGAGATATTGGAGATAGCTTCTGAAATATTCTCTCCGCCTTCCATTTTTATACTCTGGGCGCCACCTTCCTGTATAAGTCGCGCTGCATTACCTAAGGCTTTAGAGGGGCTCTCCTGGTAGGTCATGAAGGGAAGATCAGATACGACATGTGAGGTTGTAGTACCCCTCACGACCATTTGTGTGTGGCGTATCATATCGTCCATGGTTACTGGAATAGTAGATTCGTATCCCATTACTACCATGCCGAGACTATCACCCACTAGTAAAACGGGAATATTACCGTTTTCAGCTAGTCTTGCACTTGTGTAATCATAGGCTGTGACCATCGAGAATTTATTTCCAGAGGTTTTGTAATCCCTGATGTTTAGCGCGGTGATTCGAGACATGAAGAAATCCTCTCTATAAGATCAGTATAGCGATTGGAGACGTCTTTGGAGTTAGGGTCTTTTTCAATGGGTAAGCTTGATCCGTCCAAAGTTATCTTGCTTAGTAGTGCGTACACACCTGCAGCCTCGGGCGAATAATGCATAAGGGCGTTTAAGTGCGAGTCTATCGTTTCGAAGTCTTGACGAAGGATAGGTCCTGTCAGGCTGGCTGGTATACCATGCTCATGTACGTTCGCGAGGGTAGTGGTTGAGAGCGTTTTTAAGGCTGATGCAGCTTCGCTTTCGGTCAAACCAATAGCCTTCCATATGTTCATGCTTATACTCATTAAAGCTGCAAGGGATCCACAAGTAATGACTGCGGCTACATGATATAGGGGGCGGAGCTCATCAGGGATGGAAATCGGAATGCCACCTATTTTACGACTCAGGTGTGATAATGATTCTAACAACGTGGGTGAATCAGAAGAGATATTAATTAGGGTCCCTTCAAATAATTTATTCACTGATGCAATGTTAATGTTTCCTGTAAATGTTTGGCATGGATGAAAGGAGCCTATGGAAGCACCTGAGTCCGAGGCTGCGGCAAGTACGTCGTAGGAGAGTGGGCCGCAACAGTGAATTACCGATTGCTGTGAATTCCAAGTAGTTGATTCTGCGACAGTGGTTATTTGATGGTCCGGAGTGCAGACTATTATTAGGTCTGAGAAATCAGCTAAATCCTGATTGTTATCAAATATTGTAACCTTTGGAAGAAGAGCTTGGATAGAAGGTTTTGCGGAGCTTTTTCGACATGTGATGGAGACTCGTTCGTATCCATGATTGGCTAAGACAACCGCTAAGTTGGTTCCGAGTCGTCCAGACCCGATAATTCCGATTCGGGAGTTAAAAGCCAGCATGTTGCCTCGTATCGGTCGCGCCCGACTCGTTAGGACCGAAGCACCACGTTGCTTGTAATCTTATTTTGTTTAAGGTACCAGCCGTCTCGGTCAACTCACGATCCCAGCGGCAAGGAACAGCCGTCTTGACTATTAGGCTCACCCCCTCACGAGGTGGATGGCGAAAGAATTATAAATCTTGGGCTAAAGGTAGTCAATTCAGTTGGAGTTGGTAATTAATCACACATCGTTCAAAGTGGGTTAGGACTGCGGTTCTGAATCGCTTTCTATTTCTCGTAATAATTGTTCCGTCTCAGATATTAATAAGGATCTCTGATCCTCGTCAGTGCTTCGGTTGTCCAGGAAAAGATTTAATGCGTGTAACGGGTCTAATTCTTCAGCTATATCCACGTTGAGTCGAGGCCTGACTTGCTCAATGCTTTCAATACTTATGGCCGCCACATAATGGGCATCGGACAAAGATCCTCTGATATCATTGTCGTTAATAAGGGGAACTGATTCTGATGGTGATTTAATTCTCACCCGTACTATGCTCTCAGATACATCGCTTCTAGATACTGCTTCCAATATCACTGAGTTAGGGTTAAGGATGGGTTGGGTAATGTTGACGTCGATTGTGGTGAATTTCCTGGCGGAAACTTTGCGGAATTCGAAGTTCTGCATCCGTTTTCCTGGGGGGTATGCCGGATCAATATCTATAATGCAGAAACCTTTCTCGTCTAATTCTTCGCTGAAATCAACTCGCTCCAGACTCCCCGAGTAAACTACCATTGGAGATTCGGACCTTAGTATTTGATGTTTGTGAATGTGCCCTAGGGCTACGTAGTCTATCCCCGGTTGTTGGAGTGCGCTGACCATCAAGACGTGATCGTTACCCAGCATCATGGATCGTTCAGTACCCACGGTGGCTCCATTTACAGTAGCGTGAGCAGTCAATATTGAGGGCAAATTTGGATCAAGGAGCTCGGCCTGGCGTGTGATACCAGAGGTTATTCGGGATTCTATTTCTTCTCTGACTTGGTCGATAGTTAAATTGCGAGACTCTTCTCTGCTGAGAATACCTCCCCGCCTTGGCCAAGGCACGGCAACTATTTGGAGTATGCCCGAATTGGTGGGTATCTTGTATGTATCTAGTCTATCTCCAATGAACACGTTAGCCACGTCTAATGTGGGAAAGATTTCGACGGAATTTGCCCTAGTGGTACTGTTAGGGAGATCGTGATTGCCTACTAATACGAATGTGGGTATCCCATTACTGGATAGACGAGACAGTCTTTTTGCGAATTCCCGTTGGTGAGTTTGAGAAGGATCTCTTCCCTTATAAACATCTCCTGCTAGTATCACTATGTCGACCGGTTCTGAGAGAGCGAAATCAACGAGTTCATCAAATGATGACAAAAAATCGGATAAACGGGTCGACAAACCTGTATTTGGATCGATTTTGCCGTAATTTTCTACCCCTATATGTAAGTCAGAGAAATGAAGTATTTTCATTGAAGGTTTATACCCTCGCTGGTTCGGTTTATGGTGGATCAGTCGGTTTTAGAGAAAGGGTTGGCTAGGATGTTAATGTCCGTATTGATCCTATGCAATATATCATTTTCATACTGCTGAATCATCTGTTGTAGTATTGTTGGTGCCTCGTTTCACCGTTGACAATGGCCGGGATGGTAAATAGAATCGAAGTATCATTCAGTTTAGGTAGGTATATTTATGACCAGCGTTAAACTTTTGTTTTCTCTTCAGGAATTTGATCTGCAATTAGATGTGCTAGACGTTCGGATTACTGAAGTGGAACTTGAGCTCAATGCACGTGCAGTGGTGGGAGAAGTTGAGAACTCCTTGGGCCAGCAAGTTGCGCTACTGGGTGAAGTCCAAGATGCTCATAAGACGCAGCAAATAGAAGCTGAGGACTTAAAAGAACGGTCGACCTTATTAGAAGCTCAACTATATAGCGGAGAAATAACTAATCCGCGGGATTTATCGAGTTTGGAATTAGAGACAGGGAATGTGAAAGCCCAGATTGATCAGAAAGAGATTGGACTGCTAGAGCTGGCTGTACGGGCAGACGACTTGCGTAGGTCTGTAGGTGAGCTTGAAGAGCAACTTGAAACATCGAGGGCAGAGTGGGAGGTTAGGAGATCTGAACTCACAACTCAAGCAGAGAGTTTGACTGCGGAGAAAGATGAGTTAAATAATCGTCGTAATGAATTCGCATCTAGTATAGATCAATCGGAGATGGGTCACTACGAGCATTTACGGCAGAGTAAAGGCGGGACAGCGGTAGCCAAAGTAGAACGAGGTTTATGCCAAGCTTGTAGACTGTCGCTTCCGACTCAACATTTACAGAGAGTGAAATCAGGTAAACAGACCGTTCTGTGTAGCAGTTGCGGAAGGATGCTGTTGCTGGGTTAAAACACTAGTTGTACCAACATGGTACAGCGTATATTTGGTTTGACCCTTTTGAGAAGGGTATGCTAAGGTGCCTCTCAGGGCAGAGCGTTCCGGGTGACCGCCGTCTCGTTTAGAGAGGGAGGAAAGTCCGGGCTCCTCCGGACAGAGTGCTGGGTAACACCCAGGCCCCATTAATGGGGACGGAAAGTGGCACAGAAACGATACCGCCCAGCTAGCCGATTATATGTTGGCGCAGTTGTGGTAAGGGTGAAATCGGACGGTAAGAGCGTCCGGTCGTATGCGGTGACGCATCGACGGTCAAACCCCACTTGGAGCAAGGCCGAATAGGGGGACTATGGGAGTCCGGCTCGTCCCCGGGTTGGCTGCTCGACCTCAATGGAGACATTAGCTTTAATAAAGCTCGGGGAATTTTATTCCCTGGAGGCTAGATAGATGGTCACCGGTCTATGGTACTTGTATCATAGATTACAGGACCCGGCTTATAGGTTCGTTCTGCCCCTTTGAATTTAGTTTTAATGGATATGCGATGCCAGTGGAAACTATATTGGAGCATAAGATATGAAAGTGAATAAGACGAAGGCAAAATTACTGAATGGGGACATAGCCCTTGGGGGAGGGGTGAATTTCTACGCCCCTATAATAGTCGAACTATACGGTGTAATGGGTTTTGATTGGGTCTGGATAGATTGTGAGCACGGTTCCTCAAACGATTCGGAGACTGAAAACATGATCAGGGCTGCGGAATTGTATGATTTAACCCCTATAGTTAGAGTCCCAAACGCATCGCCGTCAACCATATTGAGGTTTCTAGACAGAGGAGCTCAGGGCCTGATAGTGCCTCACATATCTACTGTTACTGAAGCCAAGGAAGTTGCGCAAGCATCCCATTACTATCCCATTGGGGATAGAAGCAGCTCTACGGGTGGTAGGACGAATCGACTAGGCAGCGGTCTCAGTCCGCAAGAGTATTACCATCAGTGCAACTTAGAAACTTTAGTTATTACAATGGTAGAAACGCCTGAAGCAGTAGAAAATGCAGGTGACATTGCATCGGTAGAGGGAATAGATGGCGTGCTTGTCGGTAGTAGTGATTTGACTCAGGCCATGGGTATGCCAGATGGATCCAAGGTTGATGAGGCCATCCAACATGTCATTAAATCCGTTCGGGATAAGGGAAAAATAGTTGGTGTGGCAGGCGCTGGAATGACCGTAACTAATATGCCTCGCTATAAACAATTTGCAGAGCAAGGAGTGCAGTTATTGTCTGCGAATGTTCAGGAATTTATCCGGCAAAGTGGTGGAGACTTCTTGAAGGAACTAAGTTGATTTGCAAATTGGGATCTTTTTATACGGAAGGGTAGTTTTCCGAAACTATCCTGAGTAGTGGAGATGAATCAATTTTCAAGATATACAATAGAGAAATGAAGGATTCTAAATAAGGTTATGTACTTTGACTTACACTGTCATTCAGTGTCATCGGACGATTCAAGAGCTACAGTAGAACAATATTTAAAATGGATTCAGGTACTTAGGAAACGTGGGTATACCGTTGATGGGATTGTACTTACTGAGCACCGGAAATTTGATTTCGACAAGGACTACTCCCAACTAGCGGACGATTACGGGGTGATAGTACTAAAGGGATCAGAACTAGATACAAGATTTGGGCATTTTCTTGTTTACAATGTCACCCAAGGTCTGGCTAACGATATAGATTTTGCTGACGTAAGAATGGATGCACGTGAACTGATGAAAGCTGCTCAGCATCATGGAGCATTAGCTATTCCGGCACATCCTGGCCGCTTTGGAATAGGGCTGGTGGAGTTTATGGACAAAGGCGAAACTTTTGAAGACGTCAAAATTGTTGAACGTCTCAACGGTGGTGGTAGACCGGGAGAAAATGAGAGAGCTGATGAATTGTGCGATTCTATGGGCTATCTAGGTACAGGGGCGAGTGACGCCCATTTGGCGAGCCATGTATGTACATGTATGACTAACTTTGGGATGGACATTTGCAATGAAGAAGATCTGGTAGCGGCGTTGTTGTCAGGTGAATTTAGTCCTGTCAGATTGGAAGAAACTAGTATAACCTGATGTTAGGTTTGGTGTGTAAGACTATAGACTATATCGATTAGGAGTAGCGGGATGGCACTAGAATTGGAATACGACCGATCTCTGTATGGTAAAGAGCACGAAGCGGGACCGTTTGAAGTTACTGAAGATATGATTATTTCGTTCAATCAAAGTATAAGTCAGATGGGAGCGTGCTATAACGACAGGGATGCAGCAGTCGAGGCCGGTTATAGGGGAATAATAGCACCTCCGACATTGTGCACTTTGTTTGTTAGGAGGGTCGAGTTACCTGATATAAACCTGAAGTTTGGAAAAACCAGGTTTCATGGCGGTCAAAGAGTGCAATCTAAGACTCCTATTGTGGCCGGAGATTCTATTAGCGCATCATCACATCTGAAAGAGGTTTACGCGAAAACAGGACGAAGCGGTACCATGGTATTTATCGTTTGGGAGACCACTTTTACGAATCAACTTGGTGAAGTAGTTGCCGATGTTCAAGAGTCTTACGCGGCCAGGGAGTGAAAATGACTAACGAGAATCAAACTTATTTTGAAGATGTTGAATTAGGGGATGAGATTGGGCCACTAGAGAAGGTAGCCACTGATGAGGGTGTGGTCGACTTTTGTACGCTTTGGGGCAATCCCATCCCAAACCGATTCACAAGTGACGAAGAAGCTGCCAAGGCCAAGTTGCCTGGCCCGATTGTTCCAGGAGTTATGAGTATGTCTTTAATGGCGCAACTCATTACAGATTGGGCTGGGCCTGACGGACTGAAAGATCTTGACGTTGTTTTCCGGCAACCGGTCCCACATAATAAACCGCTTATAATAACTGGGACTATTAATGATACTCGCCAGGAAGACGGAGAGAATGTAGTGCAGTGTGATGTCTTGATGACCGGAACAGAAGGAGAAAGGTATATCATCGGAACAGCGTTGGTTTCGTTACCGAGCAGATCGTAAGCGCGTTGGTGACGCGGTATGATCGACCGTATTAGCAGCTTGGGAATTCTGGTAGATGACCTGGATGAATCTCAACGATTGTTCAGGTCTACATTGGGCTTCGAAGCACTTCCCGTAAATAGTAATAATCTCCTCGGATCAAGAGTAGTTGACATGTATAGTGGTAACCATAGCTACTTGAGGCTCATAGAAAAAGGGCAAAGTAACGAAACATCTCAGGTAATTCACGGGAAAGTTGGACCTGGGCCGTGCATGATTACTTTTGAAGCGGATGATTATGAAGATGCGGTAGGACGATTTATTTCTTGTGGTATATATCAGGTATCTGCGTCTGAGGGATCCGAGGATACGTTCGCTTTGTTTAAACATCAAGATCTAAACGATGTTCTAATAGAAGTTAGGAAAACAGGATACATTGAGACTCTTGGAGATAGGGAGTACATCAGTGCTGGATCGCCAACGGCCATACGCACTATGGGACTCCGCCAGGTAGCTATTCTCGTTAATGACATTGAATCAGCGATTGCCAAGTGGTCAGAAGTATTCCAAACTAAGGTCACTAATAGGTTTGAGACTAGTTTCACTGATCTTGATATAGCTATTCTTCCAATCGGTGATAAGACAACCTTTATAGAAATAGCTCAACCCACTAGCGGTAATACGTCGGCCGCTCATTTCCTGCGTGATCATGGCGAAGGAATATATCTAACGATATATCAGATTGGAGATTCACTCGCTCTAGACGATTCGTTGTCTGGGGAGGGGGTTAATTTTACAACTTCTAGAAGCACCTCGAATTATACTAACATGGGCTTTAACAGCATTTGGATACACCCAAAGTTCATGAACGGTATGTTCATCCAACTATCGGAAGTTCTTTCCTCAGAGAACCCCTGGCCACCGGCAGGTGAGTACTGGTAGTAGTAATATAATGAGTACGTACGCCGGAACATGGCGAGAGGGACATAGGCCTAAACATCACAGATGTAAACGGCGTCCTTAAAGCTATAATCATAAGGTACGTGAATCACACGGATTGGATGGAGTAGTTATGTATGATCTAAATGGCAAGGTGGCGATAGTTACAGGGGCAGGTGGTAAAAACGGCATCGGGAGAGCCATTGCAACGAGACTTGCTGCAGAGGGTGCTGATGTAGTTGTTACAGATATAAGCCAATCTGTTGAAGCGATTCGCGAGGTGGATATGCGGGATGGATGGGAAGGTTTGCCCAGTGTAGTAAAAGAAATCGAAGCTATGGGAAGGCAGTCGCTCGGTTTGTTTTCCGATGTATCGGACAGCGCTCAGGTAGATGGCATGCTCCAGTCTGTTCTGGATCATTTCGGAAAGGTGGATATATTAGTAAATAATGCAGGATCCCGTCCTGGGAAAGATCGTGTACCAGTAATAGAACTTGAAGAAGAAGCGTTCGATGAAGTTATGCGAGTAAATGTTAGAGGGACGTATTTGTGCTCAAGGGCCCTGGCGAGGCATATGGTTGAACGAGGAAGTGGTGGGAAAATAATTAGTATTTCTTCGGGTGCAGGTAAAAAAGGTATAGCCAGATATGCTGCCTACTGTGCATCGAAATTTGCTATTGTTGGATTCACTCAGGCATTGGCTCAGGAACTGGCATCGGATAAGATCAACGTGAATGCGATATGCCCGGGATTGGTAGATACAGAGAGGGTGGATTTTATAGCTTCAGCTCTAGCTCCAGAAGGGGAGTCGTCGGAAGAACACAGGGCTATGATGATTAGGGAACGCAATCTGCGAGTACCAATGGGGAGAGTGGCGGTCGGCGAAGATATAGCGAATATGGCGGCTTTTTTGGCATCTAATCAGTCAGACTATGTTACAGGCCTTTCTATAAGTGTTTCTGGCGGCTCTGAAATGAATTAATCTAAGATATGATTATATTGCGGAGTAAAAAAGGATATATGGGGAATAATGGATCTAGATAATACTGAAATTGAACATTTAGCTTCTCTAGTGCGAATAACGTTGTCAGCGGTTGACATAGATACTCTGAAGGATCAACTTCCCAAGATATTAGAGCAATTTGAGCTGCTTAATGAAGTGGATACTTCAGATATCTCGCCAACAGGTCACGCGGTTAATGTAGAGTCCGTGATGCGGCAAGACGAGTTACGGACTCCTCTAAGTACCGATGAGGTATTGAGTAATGTTCCTAATGTACTGGGGGATCATATACGCGTAAAAACGGTTTTGGAGGAATAAGGGTGGGCGAACTGTGGAAGTTAAGCCTTGCTGAGATGCACGATTTGCTGAGGGGGAAATCTATTAGCTCTGTTGAACTTACGCAGAGCTACTTGGATAGGATTAAGGCGGTGGAGAGCGATATTAAAGCATATATTACGATATGTGAAGATGTTGCTCTGAAACAAGCTGAGCAGGCCGACATAAGAATAGCAAAAGGTGATTGCCAAAAGCTTACAGGTATCCCCTTTCAGATAAAGGATCTAATAGCTACTAAAGGTATTAAAACCACTTGTGGCTCAAAGATGCTGGAGGACTATGTTCCTGTATTCAACGCCACGTGCGTTGAACGTTTGGCTGGAGTAGGAGCGGTGGTGCTTGGCAAAGGCAACATGGATGAATTCGGTATGGGATCCTCTTGTGAGAACTCTGCGTTTTATCCCACGAAGAATCCGTGGGATAAGGACCGTATTCCAGGCGGTAGCAGTGGAGGAGGAGCCGCAGCTGTGGCTGCGGGTGAAGCAGCATATGCAATTGGCTCAGATACCGGTGGAAGCATAAGGCAACCTGCAGCTATGTGCGGTATAGTCGGCCTAAAACCCACGTACGGGTTAGTTAGTAGGTATGGACTTGTTGCGTACGCTTCGTCATTTGATCAGATAGGGCCTATGACGAGAAATGTTCAGGATTGTGCCGCAATACTGGAAGTCATAAGCGGCCATGATGAATTTGATTCTACCTCCCTCCCAAGGCAGGTCCCAAGTTACTCCGACTCTTTGGACGGAAACATTGCAGGGGTACGGCTAGGGATACCGGAAGAATATTTTTTGGACGGTATGGAGAGCGGAGTTAGGGAAAGAGTTAACTCCGCTATAGAGACTTTAAAAGAAATGGGAGCGATCATAGTGCCAGTATCGTTGCCAACCACCAAATATGCATTAGCTTGTTATTATATTCTGGCGCCTTCAGAATGCTCCGCTAATCTTGCTAGATATGATGGCGTCAAATATGGATACTCATATCAAGATACCGAAGATATGTGGGAAGCTATGGGAG
>VFFT01000083.1 GCA_009392775.1 SAR202 cluster bacterium
ACAGTAATAATACATGGTAGCTCTGATACCCGAATTCCTATACGATGTGGTAAAGACTTGAATAAGAAAATTCAGAACGCAACGTTTCATACTATTGAGGGAGCAGAACACGGACTTCTTTCAAATGAACCCGGTAAGGTCCGAGATATCCTAGTAGACTTTTGGGCACACAATCCGATCATCTAAATACTTCACGTAGGTTGTTTAAAGGAGAGCATTATGTCAACTGTAGGAATAGACCATATAGCAATGCCAACTAAAGATGCCGAAAGACTTATGGCGTTCTATAAATCCCTTGGATTTGAGATTAACAACGAAGATAAATGGAGATCTGGAGAAGTCCCTACCTTTTCAATACAAGTCGGGGATTCGAAGATAAATATTCACCCAGAAGGACATGTAGCTAACTTAAGAGGAGCGACCGCGGTGCCCGGGTGCGGTGATATATGTTTTGTATGGGAAGGAACAGTAGAAGAATGTCAGGCTATGCTTAACAAGGCTGGAGTAGAAGTGATAACCGGGCCAGTGCAACGACCTGGGGGTAGAGGCAGGGGAACAACCCCTTCACTAAGCCTATATTTGCGGGACCCCGACGACAATCTGCTCGAATTTATGACCTACAACGTATAGGGCTGATACAGGAGACAGACCTACCTAATCTGGAGATTCTGACATAGCTAGTATCGAGTCCCACTCAGATTTACTGACAGGTTGTACCGAAAGCCTCATTCCTTTTCTGACCAGAGGCATGTTCGCAAGGGCAGGAGTCTGTTTAATCTCCTGTAAGGTCACAGGCCTTGCAAGGGGCTCATCTGCTTTTATGTCCACCATCATCCATATAGGATTGTCCGGAGTGCTTTTGGGGTCATAGTACTTAGAATCTGGGTCCAATGCTGTGTGATCTGGGTAGGCCTCCTTAACTATGGTAGCCGTTCCTATTACAGCCATGGGCTTGGCATTACTGTGATAAAACAATACTCGATCCCCAATTTTCATTTCATCTCTCATCAGATTTCGAGCCTGATAGTTCCTTACTCCGTCCCATTCAGCAGTATGATTATCTTCGCTCTGCAAATCTTGGTACGAGTAGGCTGTCGGTTCAGATTTAAATAACCAATAATTTATTGGCGACATAAAGACACCTTCCTGATAATCCATTTATATGGCCCCAACCACGACAGATGTAATGATAAGAATAATAAACCTAAAGAGCAGATTCTCCCCGCTCACCAGTCCTTATTCTTATTGCGTCACTGACAGGAGATACAAAAATCTTCCCGTCGCCAATATTACCCGTACGTGCATGTTCTATAACTATATCAATCGCTTGCTGCGTCTCTTCATCTTGGACGACCATTTCTAACTTCACTTTAGGTAACATGTCTACGACATAGCTACCTACACCTCTAGGCCCTCCCATTTCAACTCCTCTCTGTGTGCCTCGACCAGTAACCTGAGCCACATTAATACCCACCAGACCGGCATCGGCCAAAGCATCTTTTACAGCATTGAGGGTTTCGGGACGAATAATCGCTTCTACCTTGTTCATAATAGCCTCCGATTAAAGATTGATGAGATATTCTATCATTTAATAACGTATTTAAGCGTGTTCAATTTATCTCTTAGGACCGAATATCAATGCCAGACTTTTCAAGATCAAAACAACCGCTTATAAGATCGTCTTTTTCTGAACGAAGCATATCCTTTCGTACTCTTAGACTAGGTGTTCTAGGTAATTCGGTACGCATTTCTATGTAACGCGGGACCTTAAAATAAGCTAAGTGTTCAGAACACCAATGAATCAAATTTTCCGGAGAAACAGAATTTCCGACCTTGGGTAAAATATATGCTTTAACGTCGTCTTCACCAAGCTCTGATGGAACTGCTATTACGGCGCAATCCAACACATTAGGATGTTGCTTTATTACATCCTCTACCTCTTGCGAAGAAATATTTTCACCTCTTCTCCTAATAACATCTTTCTTGCGATCCACGAAATAAAGATACCCATCATCATCCATCCTTCCTAGATCACCGGTATATAACCAGCCATCTCGCAAAGCTAGATCTGTCTGTTCAGGATTTCTCCAGTATCCTGTCATTAAAACCGGGTTTTTTATAGTTATCTCTCCAATGTCACCATTAGCAAGAGCGTTTCCATCCGGATCAACGATTCTAATCTGGTTATCGAATCTCTGATCCGGATGCCTCCTAGCTAATCCAGAAGAATTGGGTCTTCTCAATGCTCCTATACCCTCAATAGTCCCATAACAAGTTTCGGTCATACCAAAACCTACGATAATATCTGTTCCAAATCGCTCCTGAAACTCGTCAAGAAACTCAGGGTCGAATGCGGGAGATCCGTAAAACAGCCGTACAGTATTGTCCAAGTCAGAATCTTTGGGATCCTGTTTTGACAATACAGGCATCATCATTCCAATAAAATTCACGACTGTGGCCTGAGCTTCCCGAACCTGACCCCAGAACGCAGAAGCACTGAATCTATCGGATACTATTAGGGTTGCCCTAGCTGCTAAAGCTCCCATAGTAGAATAATACTGGGCATTGGCATGAAAGTAGGGCAAACAGGTGAAGAATCTATCTTTATCAGTAGCATGAGTCCAATGTGCAAAACCCTGACCGGCCGCCACATACATTTTGTGTGTGACTTGCACTCCCTTCGGGTTACCTGTAGTTCCTGACGTATACACCAACATTGAAACATCAGAGGGCGAAATATCGATGCCCGGTGCATATAGGCCACTAGTCTCAATTCTACTAGTAAAATCTATCCAGCCTTTATGTTGATCGCTTCTATCGCCTTCCCGGTGGGGATCTACTATTAGACAGTGATTAACGCTATCACACAATCCAACCGCTTCAGCCAAGCTACTTAAAATATCAATATGCCCCACTACGGCAGACGCCTCAGCGTCATTCAATATATATGCTGTTTCTGCCGTCTTATATGCAGTGTTAACAGGCACCGCTATAGCACCAATACGGGAAAGCCCAAACCACGCATATAGAAACTCAGCACAGTTCGGTAAATAAAGACAAACTCTATCTCCGTAACCTATACCTAGGGATTTAAACATAGAAGCTGTTTGACTAGAGGATTCCTGCAGTTTCTTATAGCTGATCTTTTGCCCAGCTATCTCTATGAATACCTTGTCAGGATCATGTGATACACACGAATCTATAAACTCACCCAGACATAAATCCCAAGGATTACTCCTAGAGTTGTCAGATTCCTTAATGATATCTGCCATGTAATGACCATTCACTTCTATAATTCATTAGTGTCAGCGACATCGACTACTGTACGGTCAAAACCTACCATCTGTAAATCTATCGGTCAATCTATAATCACCAATTCTATCCGATGCTATACTATGGTGACTGGAGAGAGTATGTCATCATCAATCGACGATACGAGACTGATCATTTCTGATGCAGAAGAACCCACGGGTTCTTTGGTCGGGGTAAAATGTGAAGATTGTAATGTAGCGGTTTTTGGTCCTGCTAAATTCTGTCAATCTTGCACATCAGACAATCTGATTGACATCACATTTGGATCTCTAGGTTCCCTTTATAGTTATACTGAAGTGAAAGTACCTCCACACGGTTGGCCTGGTGAAGTTCCATATATATTGGCAGAAGTAGCACTTCCGGAAGGGCCTCACGTGCTAGCAGAATTAATAGATATCCACCATGGAGATATCCAGATTGGTATGGCTTTAAAGCTAGCTTTACTACCAGTAGAAT
This sequence comes from SAR202 cluster bacterium, assembly GCA_009392775.1. The sequence continues at coordinate 3,769 of VFFT01000083.1, forward strand.
ACGGAACTACAGGATCAACGAAAATAGTATATAAATGGCGCCCAGCCCAGCCATCAGAATTAAGCTAGGACTGATTCATGAACAATTTAAAAACAGGCAGAGAAGTAGTAGTAGCCGGGGTAGGGTTGCATCCGTTTGGAAGGTTTAGAGACAAGCCGTTAGCTAGTTTAGCTCTCGATTCCGTTATAGCTGCCCTCCAAGATGCTGCTGTGGCATGGAAAGACATACAAGTAGCCTATTTTGGGCACGTCTATTATGAAGGAATGTCCTTTGGTGAGACATCTTTAAGCAAGCTGGGACTTACAGGGATCCCAATCATAAATGTGGAAAACGCCTGCTCCAGCGGATCCACCGCATTTTGGCAGGCCTATTGGGGAATAAGCTCAGGAGTATTCGACATAGCCCTAGCTTTTGGAGCAGAAAAAGTCCCTGGGGGACCAGTATCAGTGACCAGTGAAAACAGTCCAGATAGATATATTGGTGGAGACCATATGATGGCAGGCTATGCATTACGGTCTCGAAGATATATGGAAGACACCGGAGCAACACCAAGTTCTTTAGCTCAAGTCACAGTTAAAGCTAGACAAAATGCTAGTCTTAACCCTTACGCCCACAGGAAAGATACGTACAGTGTAGAAGAGGTATTGAACTCCCGGATGATAGCTGACCCTCTAACGTTATTCCAATGTTGCCCTACCAGTGAAGGTGCCGCCGCTGCAGTACTTTGTGCTAAAGAAGCGTTAACGTCCTACAATATAGACTCTAAACGTTCTATAAACGTTGTTGCTGCGGCACTTACATCAGGAAACTACAACGGCCACGGTAGTGATCATTCGGCTTTCAGCCCATATAGGACAGAACCAGCAGCGCTACAAGCTTATGAGATGAGTGGGCTGGGACCAGAAGATGTCGACCTAGTACAAGTTCACGACGCAGCTACCATCGGGGAATTACAGCAACTGGAAGCCCTGCATCTCATACCATACGGGGAGGCTTGGGCCGCCACCATAGAAGGTCGAACTTCATTAACAGGAGACATTCCCACGAATACGGATGGTGGCCTACTAGCTATGGGACATCCCTTCGGTGCCACAGGTGTAAGGATGATACATGAGACTGTTACCCAATTGAGAAACGAAGCAGGAGACCGACAGGTACCCAACGCTAGAGTCGGGGTCGCAGAGTGCTCAGGAGCGGGAGACGTCACGACTGTTCACATACTTACTAAATAACGAAACTTGATGACGGCATCTAACTTGCGCCTATGATCAATTTTATAATATTAGCTTCTATGAAAGGAAGATTCGTTTCCCAGTCAGGTAATTTTTATGACAACTTCCAGATGATGGGCTATATGGTGGCTTCGGACAGATCAGAAGCTGTGTCGCGATTTTTTGACCAGACTCCATATCCTATCGAATGGGCTGACGTGGAATACCTGTGGGCTGAGCCCTTAGCCTACGGCCCGGACACTGGACACCATGGAGAATACGAACGGATATATATTGAGACTCTAAAGAATATGTACAGAAAATAAATTGGGGCTGTTCTAGTGACAGCCCCAATTTATGATGGTATAAGATCGAAACTATATCGTATTAGCAGTTTTCAGCGTGGTCTCTAAGCTGTCCAAAGTCTGCTTTAAACCCTTCAATAAACGCCCTACGGTCAGTGCCATGCAAAACGAATCGTGCGCCCTGTCCGATCCAGTACTTGGATAGTTCAGGAGATTGGTGATGAACCAGTGTGGGTATCCCATGTGCTTCAGAAATATCAATAACCTTCTTCACAGTCGTTTTATATATCTCTTCGTCATACATGTCAGGGACGCCCAATTGGATACTCATATCGTTAGGACCTACAAAAATACCATCTATACCCGGTACTTTTATCATATCTTCGAGGTTATCTACCCCTGCCTGGCTTTCTATCCCTATTATTGCAATATTATTTTTATTTCTATTTTCAAGGTATTCTCGTGCAGCATCGCTAGGATGATCACCAGAATCCACAACACGCCGCACCGCTTCGCCTTTTAGTGGCCTCCACTTGGCCGCTCCCACCACCTCCTTCACCTGCTCTACTGTTTCACAATATGGGGCCAACACTCCTTGAGCTCCGGCATCAATAGCCATAGTCACATAATGAGAGTCAGGAATGGGTATCCGAACTATAGGAACCACACCTGTAGTATTAAACATGGTTAGGAAATCGCCCAGTTCGCCTCTACTCCGATAATTGTGTTCTGTATCTATGACTACATAATCGAGTCCAATCCCCTCCATAAATGGAATCCATTTAGGATTTCTGCTCACACTGATCATAGTCCCAAATACCCTACCACCAGATTGCAAAACTTGCTTAAGTTCAGATCCATTCATATGTTATCAACATCCTTTCAAATATGGGTATCCCTTTAAGACGCCCAAGTATATCATTCACTGTGATACTAGCATAGGCTGATATGTAACGGGCTATGTATTCAAAACTTTACGACAGTGTGATGTTAGTTTATTGATACTAATATTGATATAATTTAATTCGCGTACAAACATTTTTCATACTCTATGAGATCGTAGTGCAAAACAGAAAACTTGTTAAAAGCGAACAAGAACTAGCTGAAGCAGTCTCACTCTTCAAAAACTATTCGGAAATCGCAATAGATACCGAGTCAAACGGATTGTACGCATACAGGGAGCGTGTCTGTTTGATACAAATTGCCACTGCTGATCAATGCTTCATAATAGACACCCTAAGCATTCCAGACATGTCTCCATTGGCAGATATGCTATCAGATCGAAACGTGCTGAAAATAATACATGGCTCGGACTACGACTTGAGATGCCTCGATCGTGACTATGGATTTAATCTCCAGTCTATATTCGATACTCAAATCGGAGCCAGATTTTTGGGAGATACTAGACCCAACCTTGGGTCGGTATTAGATATTTATCTCAGCGTTCAAATTAAGAAAAGTCATAAATTACAAACATCGAATTGGGGATTGAGACCTCTATCTAGTGAGGCACTCGAATACGCTGCTTCAGATGTAGAATATTTAATAGACCTACATAAAGAACTTACTCGGCGCCTCAAAGAATTGGATCGGGCCACATGGGTAAAAGAAGAATGTCAACGCTTAGAACAGATTAGGCACACAGAACCAGTATCTCCTGACATTGCATTCCTAAATCTGAAAGGCTCAAGGAAACTGACTCCACGTGGATTATCAATGCTAAAAGAATTATTCTTATGGAGAGACACGAAGGCCAGCGTCAAAGATGTCCCACCTTCACGGATTGTGACTAACGACGAGTTAATTGAAATATGTTTGCAAGCCAGTTCTATCAGAAGCTCTGATAAAGTGACAATCCGAAAAGTGTTGACCGAAATTGGCAATTCCGTAATACCGTATAACTACTTAGACGATATATTAAATACTCTTGTTCTCTCTGTCGATACTCCCGAAGTCCATAGGCCCGAACAGCGACGGCTCAACACTTTCAGCGATCCTGAAGCAAAGGATCGTCTCCAATTGCTTAAACAGTGGCGCAAAAACAAATCAGCCAGATTGTCATTAGACCCGTCTCTGATTTGGCCAGTAAAAAGTCTTGAGAGGATAGCTATCCAAACCGATCAATGGGAGACAGAGATTACTGATCTGCAAAACTCATCAGTCCGATCGTGGCAGATTACGGAGTTCTCTGCAGAATTACAGAATCTAATCCTCAACAATACTCAGTAGCTGAACGTTATAACCTCTTGGCAAAACCGTGCGGTGTTTACCAAGTCGGGTATTATTACGTACTCATTCACAGTATGCATTTCATTAGTAGACATGCCCACCACAACGTTTGCAATACCGTTTAATCTGAAAACATTGCCATCCGTTCCGCCTCCCGACGGTCTTATATCTGGAGCCATACCCATATCTCGCATAACCCTAGTAGCCAACTGAACTATGGATTCTTCAGGGTCCAAATTATACATCTGAAACATCACTTCGAGTTCTTCCGCGATTATAGCTTCACTATATTTCTGACGAGCTTGCTCCAAGGTATCTAACAGTTGCATATGTAGCGAGTCAAACGTTTCCGAGTTCATACTACGGAATTCGCCTCCGAACATCGCATTAGATGGTACAGCATTCCTTACAGAGCCACCTGATATCGATCCCACATTAAATGTCGTCTCATCATCCAGCCTTCCCTGAGGGAGTTGGTTGATAATATCCGTAGCAATACGTATAGCTGACAATCCTTTCTCAGGTTCTACTCCAGCATGAGCTGCTCTACCGACTATATCTACATCAAACCGCATATAGGTAGGACTGCAACCGGTAATGCGATTTACAGGACCATTTCCGTCAAACACAACTGCTTCATCACAGTGGATCATGTTCCAATCAAGGTTAGACGCCCCTACGAGGCCAATCTCCTCTCCTCTCGTAAACACTATCTGGAGTGGTCTATGACTCTTTTTCTCTTCCTTTACAGAAGTAACGCCCTCTAATATAGCCGCTACTCCAGCTTTACAATCTCCACCCAATATCGTTGTACCGTCTGAAACTATGCGATCATCCTTTATACTGGGCACTATACCTCTC
>VFFT01000084.1 GCA_009392775.1 SAR202 cluster bacterium
CAGGAGATTTACAGGTCGGTACCGTAGACTCATGGCTGATTTGGAATTTGACTGGTGGGCGTGTCCATGCCACCGATTACACGAATGCTAGCAGGACTATGCTGGCTAATATCCATATATCTGATTGGGATGATGATCTACTGAGACTATTTGGTATTTCTAAACATATACTTCCCGAAATTAAGCCATCAAGCGGATTTATTGGAGTTACTGATAGAAAATGGTTTGGTAACGAGATACCAATATGTGGCGTGTCTGGAGATCAACAGGCAGCACTATTTGGGCAAAAATGTGTTTATCCTGGAAATATAAAAACAACCTACGGTACTGGTTGTTTTATATTAATGTCTACCGGTGATAAACCGGTTGTATCTGATGGTGGTTTGCTAACTTCTTTAGCCGCAGGTACAACTGAAAAACCAGGATATGTTCTGGAAGGTAGTGTTTTTAATGGAGGGGCAACCGTACAGTGGCTTAGAGATGAGCTGCAAATTATAAGTTCATCCGCCGATATCGAGAGTTTGGCCTTAGAAGTAAATGATTCTGGTGGTCTGGTATTTGTACCTGCCTTTACTGGATTAGGTGCTCCCCTGTGGGACCCGTATGCTAGGGGTTTGCTTATAGGTATCAGTAGAGGTACGTCCAAAGCTCATGTGGCACGAGCTACTCTAGAAGGTATTGCTCAGCAATGTGCAGATGTTATCGAATATATGGAGAAGGATTCTGGTATTGCGGTGAAAGAAATGAAGGTAGATGGTGGGGCTTCGGTTAACAACCTTCTCATGCAGATACAATCGGATATATCTGGAATACCTATAATAAGGCCTAGTATGGTAGAAACGACCGCTCTTGGAGCTGCTTTTCTAGCTGGACTGGGAGTAGGTCTCTGGGAAGATGTTGAATCTATAGGCAATGCTGACAATCAATTCGATACGTTCTATCCCCAGGGGACTGATGTTGTTCGAAGATCAATGAGAGAATCCTGGACTAAAGCCGTTCATAGAAGTCGGAACTGGGTTGATGCGTAAATTGTTTAGATGTAAGCTTTTTGTCGGAGAGAAGTTTAATTTGTGCAAGGCTTGTTTACCTTGCTATAGGAGATGTGGATGTCTCAGGAACTAGGCCGAGTGCAGCGTCCTCCTGTAGATCAATATAAGGACAAGCGAAAACTATTGCTGGTTCCATTGATTCAGTCTCATCCATCCATTGATGATGCTGGTGCAACTATTATATCGACGTATTGGGCCCAGGTGACTACGCAACTGGAAGTCATGCAAACTCAGCTTGGAGCTATATCCGTAGTTTATTGCGAAAACTTGGCGGAGGGAGGAGACCAAGGACTTGAGCAATTGCAAGCCGCGGACCAAAGCACCTATGAACTAGTCAGTACTGTAGTGTCCGAAGGAGCCACCTTAGAAGTTATAGAAGAACTGGAATCATTGTCTGAACTTATAGACTTACAAAGATTTCTGGCGTCTCCTATGGTTAGCCAAAAAGTCGCTACCCGTCTTCAGGAATGGTACACAGAAGCCAGTAAGTCTAGATGGGACAGAATTTCTGAGACTATTGGCGGAACTCTTGGTGAGGGAAGCGTAGGCTTAATTCTGGCATCAGAACGCCATCAAATACAATTTCCCTCTGATATAGAAGTTTTCTATGTGGCCCCGCCAGCCTTGGATGAATTTCGCAGATGGATGCAGGATTGGATCGAACAAAGGCAACGGGAGTTTGCAGAGCGCATGGCGTCAGAGTCGACGGATTCTCCAGATGCAGATACCTGATCTGGATTCGTTAGACATCTAGTGCTTTTCTCATAGCGTCGGCTGCTTCTTTCACGGCTGCGCGTCCTTTGTCTACTACCGATGCCATTCCAAAGAATCCGTGAATCATACCGCTATACATTGTGTATTGAGTAGTCACACCTTCGGCTTTTAATCGTTCGGCATAAGCCTTGCCCTCATCTCTCAACGGGTCATATTCAGCAGTTATGATGAGAGCTGGAGGTAGGTTTTGTAAACTCTGAGCCTTCATGGGAGCTGCGTATGGGTTGTTAGCGGCTTCTTTATCCTCAAGATAATGGTCCCAATACCAGATCATTCCATCCCTGCTTAACTGGTAACCTTCAGCATTATCTATATAAGACTTGGTGTTGAAGTTCATTTCAGTTACTGGGTATACCAGTAGTTGGAATCCTATTTTAGGACCTTGTTTATCCCTCGCCATTAGGCTTACCACAGCGGCTAGGTTTCCACCGGCGCTGTCTCCTCCGACAGCGATCTTGTCTGGATCTGCATTTAAAGAAGACGCATTTTCTGATACCCATTGGGTTGCAGCGTAGCAGTCATCTGACGCGCCGGGAAACTTTGTTTCGGGCGCCAATCGATAATCAATAGATATGATCACTGAACTGGATTCATTACAGAGGTGTCTGGCGGTAGCATCTGCACTTTCTAAGTCACCTACAACCCAGCCACCTCCATGAAACCATACTAAAACAGGAAGGGATGTTTCGTCAGAAGGTGTGTATATTCGTGCTGGTATAGGTCCGGCGTCTGAAGGTATTTTTATGTCTTCTACTTTATGTACATCGGGACCTTTTCCCCGTGGGCGTGCTTTGGCGTTAGATCTAGCCTCTTGAGCACTTACAGTGTGGGATGGTGGAAATCCTAATGCAGCGACTTGTTCCATTACTGATTCAATTTGTGCGTCTAACGGCATATTAATAATCCTCTTATTTTCTCGTTTGAAAAAACGGAGATTTCATGGTTGTAGGAATCTATCACGTTGTTCGGATGCCCGGAGTATATGGGGTAGAACCGACAGCGTCAATTATTAAAGAAAATGATTATTCAAGAAATTATTAGCTTGTTATAAACGCCCGGAGAATGGATTCAAAGGTATCTGTGGTGGGGCTGTACTGTATTTAACCTTTAATTAACATTGTATTAACAGTGAATTAACTGTCTGATAATCCGCTTTTCAAGCGGCCCCTTTAGTATTGCATTGCAAAATAAATCTTTTTAAGGAGATATAAACCGTGTTACCTGAACCAAGTTTCCTCTGGAAAGCTAGGAATTATTTGTCATTGATAGTCTTAGTGGTAGGGTCGATATTTTTGCTTGCATGCGGTAATTCACCGGATCAATTGGAAACGATATCAGACCCCTCGGGTATTCAATCTAATAATATGTCTGAACTGAGGGGCGATATTGCGATCGACGGATCAAGTACTGTATTCCCGATTGTTGAGGCAGTGGCTGAAGAATTTGGAATACTGACAGGTGGTAATGTGCGGGTGACCGTAGGTATCTCAGGTACGGGCGGTGGCTTCAAGAAGTTCTGTAATAGTGAGACCGACGTCTCAGACGCTTCCAGACCAATCAAGCAAAAGGAAGTAGACATGTGTTCCCTCGAAGGCGTTAAGTACATTGAACTTCCGGTTGCGATCGACGGATTGACAGTAATGGTTAACAAGTCAAATGACTTTGTTGAATGTATGACAATAGATGAATTGAACAAGATCTGGAGTCCAGAATCTGAGGATGTTGTAACTACTTGGGATCAGATACGTCCTGAGTGGCCCAATGAAAAGATGGACCTTTATGCACCTGGTGTGGATTCTGGTACTTTCGACTACTTCACCGAGACAGTAAACGGTGAATCCCAAGCGTCTCGCGGTGATTTTACCGCATCAGAGAATGACAATGTATTGATTCAAGGTATATCCGGCAGTAAATATAGCCTGGGGTATTTTGGATACGCATACTACTCAGAAAACATAGACAAACTAAAGGCAGTGGCTATTGACGGTGGAAATGGGTGCGTCATTCCTAATGATGAAGTCATCAACGATGGTGCCTATACCCCGCTATCTCGTCCGTTATTCATCTACGTGAGGCAAGACGCATCGGATACCCCGCACGTGTCTGAATTCGTAAAGTATTTTCTTGGTGCTGAAGGTCAAACACTGGTTGCGGAGTCTGGATACATACCATTTCCTCAGGAAGTGTATGACTTTGGTATTACCAAATTCCTAGACGGAATAACAGGGACAGTCTTTGGCGGCGATAATGCCCAGAAAGGATCGGTAGCAGATGTGTTGGCTGGTAGTATCTAGTAACTTAATTTAGTGGGGTGGTAGCCGTGATTCCCCAATGTATCCTTCCCCGGCTACTACCCGATTTTAGTAAATCTCTATACAAAAAATAGGTGTTAATTTGTCTCAGGTAGGTGGGGGCCGGATAAAATTCGGAAGTGGGTCGGATGGTGTGTCGCCTATGGGTCAGGATAAACAGGTGTTAGGACTTCTTCAGAGGATGTTCGGGCTCAGATGGAAGAGAAATCTGCCAGAGGCTTTCATAAAGCATGGTCTCTTCTTGTGTGCGATCCTCTCAATTTTTACCACAGCTGGAATCATAGCTGTTCTCTTATTTGAGGCTATTCAATTCTTCCAAGAGGTATCTATATTCGAATTTCTTGGAAGTACTAAATGGACTCCTTTATTTTCCTCTAAGCATTTTGGAATATGGCCTCTTGTAACTGGAACCTTATTAACCTCTGTCGGTGCGATGCTGGTAGCCCTGCCTCTAGGTTTGTTAAGCGCTATATATCTGTCTGAGTATGCACCGAGGCGAGTCAGGGCAACATTAAAACCGATTCTGGAAGTACTCGCTGGAATACCGACTGTAGTCTACGGATATTTCGCGTTGCTATTTGTTACACCTATCTTGCGATCGATATCAGATAACATAATGGTTTTCAATGGCCTAAGCGCCGCTATAGTGATGGGAATAATGATCCTCCCAATGGTGTCCAGTTTGAGTGAGGATGCGATGCAATCTGTTCCTAGGTCCTTACGGGAGGGTGCCTATGCTTTGGGAGCTACTAAACTTGAAGTTGCCACAAAAATAGTAGTGCCTGCCGCATTATCGGGTATCGTAGCGGCTTTCATACTTTCTATGTCTAGGGCGATCGGTGAGACTATGATCGTTGCCATAGCTGCAGGTCAAAACCCCAACTTTACCTTTAATCCTTTTGTGCCAATAGAAACTATGACAGCATATATAGTCCAAGTCAGTATGGGCGATACTCCGACTGGGACAATTGAGTTTAAGACCATATTTACCGTTGGGCTAAGTCTATTTGTGATGACTTTAATTATGAATTTATTGAGCCAGTACTTTGTGAAGCGATTTAGAGAGGTATATGAATAATGGCTCTCATAACTGAAGTTGCATTCCATGCGCAGATGAGGAAAAGGAAAATCCGAGGATATGTCTTTTACGCTCTATGTCTTACTGCCGTAGCATTAGGTCTGCTGATGCTGGCAGCGTTGTTGTACAACGTATTGTCTGAGGGATTGAGTCGACTTTCTTGGGACTTTATCACGAATTTCCCTTCAAGATTCCCTGAACGAGCTGGTATTCATGCCGCTATATTGGGGAGTATATATGTAGTGTCTATAGCGGGTGTGGTCGCTTTTAGTTTAGGTGTAGGTGCAGCAATCTATCTAGAAGAATATGCGAAGAAGGGTACATTTGCTAGCTTCATACAGCTAAATATAGCAAATTTAGCTGGTGTGCCTTCGATAGTCTACGGGATACTTGGTCTCGAAATATTTGTGCGAATCATGGAGTTGGGAAAAAGTGTTATAGCAGGGGGGTTGACCCTTGCCCTGTTAGTCTTACCAATAGTAATAATAGCTTCTCAAGAGGCTATTAGAGCCGTTCCACCGTCTTTGAAGGAGGGAGGATTTGCTCTGGGTGCTACTAAATGGCAGGTTGTACGGCGATTGGTATTGCCATACGCTTTTCCTGGGATACTTACAGGAGCTATATTAGCCGTAAGTAGGGCTGTAGGGGAGACGGCTCCATTGATTGTCATGGGAGCCTTAACCTTCGTGCCGTTTGCTCCGGATGGACCCATGAGTCGTTTCACTGTTCTGCCGATTCAAATTTTCAACTGGGTATCAAGACCACAAGAGGGATTCCATGTTGCTGCTGCTGCTGGGATTATTGTTCTGTTGGTAGTACTACTGTCTATGAATGCTTTCGCAGTATTCCTTAGGCACAAATTCCAGAAAGGGACTCAATGGTGATTATATGGTCACTACAGAAAAAACTTTAATTATAGAAACTAAGAATGTGAGTGTTTTCTATGGAGATACTCCTGCGGTTTCTGACATAAGTCTGGGAATCGAACGAGAAAAAATAACGGCCTTGATTGGCCCATCGGGCTGCGGCAAAACTACTCTTCTACGATCTTTTAATAGAATGAATGACTTGATTCCAATAGCTCGAACGTCCGGTGAAATATTGTTCGAAGGACATAATATTTACGCTGAGAATGTCGACCCGACAGAGATTAGATATAGGATTGGGATGGTTTTTCAACGGCCTAACCCGTTTCCTAAGTCGATTTACGACAATATCGCTTTCGGTCCACGAATCAATGGTTTTAGTGGAAACATGGATGAGCTTGTGGAAAAGTCGTTGATTGGAGCTGCTTTGTGGGATGAGGTTAAGGACAGGTTGCGTACGAGTGGGTTAGAACTGTCAGGAGGCCAACAGCAACGTCTATGCATAGCAAGAACTTTAGCTGTGGAGCCCACGGTTATTCTTATGGACGAGCCATGTTCAGCATTGGATCCTATTGCTACTCTGGCAATTGAAGAATTAATGCGTGATTTATCTAAACAATATTCGATCGTGATAGTCACGCACAACATGCAACAGGCTGCTCGAGTATCAGATTATACGGCGTTTATAACCGCGGATGAGCGAAGGATAGGAGAACTAGTTGAATATGACGACACTCGTCAGATATTTACTAATCCTACTGATGAGCGTACTGAAGCGTACATAACCGGCAGATTCGGATAACTAAAGAAGGTAATTCAGCGAGGTCAGAATAAAATGTTCCTATTGAAGGCATGTCCCAGGTGTTCGGGTGATCTTAGGGAAGACTCAGACAAGTACGGACGTTTTCTATTATGTCTGCAATGCGGATACCATAAAAGTGATACTAAGGATACTGTTCCCGAGTTTATGCCTTTGGTCAGTAGGAGCGGTAGGCCTCGGAAAATAGTTTTGTCCGAATAGTAGCGTTTGGCCGCAGCATTCTACGGTTGAAATGACGTCTGGATGATAGTACCTATAGCTAATGGCAATCAAGTCTATGCATTAATCTGCAGGCATGAAGAATTCACGGTCCTCACCGTCTAACCCTTCTATCGAGCTAGATTTAAGGCCTTTACTGTTTAAAGCCGCTTCTACTATGCTTTTGTTGAAAATACTAGTATCCGGAGACTCTAGGAATTCAGATACTGGCATCCATCTACAATCCTCGATTTCTTCGGTTTGCATAGTGATGCGCTCGCTTAGTGGGGTTAAGCGGCATACGAAATATATATCAGATTTGCCGTACCTGTAGGAATGCATGTGTCTAAAACAAACCAATGCGTCAAATTCTGTCTCTACGCCGGTCTCTTCTAGTACCTCTCGGACGGATGCTTCTGAAAGGTTCTCAGATGGCATCAATGCTCCTCCGGGTAGTTTGTAAAATGGAGCTTGTCCAGGCCGGCGATAACGTTCACATACTACTAACAGCTCAGATTTTTGATTTAGTACTACTCCTCCGGCTCCAATGTAATGAGTAGCAAAAGGCGGGATAAATGCATCTGCAACTAGTTGGTAAGTCATCATCAAATAATCTGTGTTGCTGTGGTGGAAAACAAAGCCTGCTTCGGTTGCGATTGGTATAAGGTTAGCTTTTGATATGGGTATTTCTAGCCAGACTGTTAACATACCTTCGCTTGTCCATTCTTGTAACGAAGATAGAAGTGAGTCGCGAAATACAAGGGGGTCTTTGGGTAGTGCGCTAGGTTTAGGGATAACTCCTTTGAAAGGGTTGTTGGATGATTCTAATATAGTCATGTATATCCTCGTTTCCCGGACAGTGATTGCCTTTGCTAAACTTTTAATAGTCTGTAAACAGAGCAAAGTATACCATTGTAGGTTGGGTGCTATTTATGTGGAAGGTATCTCAGGAGATGTGCTACGGTAACGCAATCATTTTTGGGGTGATTGATATGAAACCTTCTGATATTCATAGTTTTTGGTCCGAAACAATTGATCGACTCGGCGATGTCCCAATTAATGCTGTAGTGAAGCTTAATGAGAATTTGAGCGATCGCGAATTCGCTACTTATGATGTAGTTCTATCCAGCTACGAGAATGTGAGTTTGCGAGGTTGGTATTCGGTCCCAAATGATATTTCAGCAGAGCGCAGAGGTCCTGGTATCTTAGCTGTGCCAGGTTATCAAGGTAACAAGAGCATCCCAACGCAATTGGTTGTCGCTGGGTATTGTGTGTTTACACTTTTCCCGAGGGGCCAAGGTGAGAGCGTTTCAGAGTGGTCTTTAGATACTGGTACCAAGCTCACGTATCATATTGAAGATAAACGCCACTATTATTATAGGGGTGCTTATATGGATTGCATACGCGGGTTAGACTTTTTGCAATCTAGGGATGAAGTCATACCTGATCGATTGGGCATGTGGAGTAGGAGTCAGGGAGGAGGGTTTACACTGGCTACAGCTGCTTTAGATAATCGGTTGAATGTGGCAGTAGCAGAAGAACCTTTTCTATGCAACTTTCCAGTGGCGGTTGACCTGGAATCCTCCCCCTACTCCGAACTTAGAGATTATTTATCACAGAACCCGGAAACACGCCCATTAGTTTTGGATACATTGTCTTACTTTGATCAGTTGAACTTGGTGTCTGGTATATACTGCCCCACGTTGGTAAATATTGGCATGAAAGATCAAACATGTCCTTGGGAAACTATAGAACCAGTCTTCAAGGAAATTCCAAGTATTAAGAGTTTATGTATTTACCCTGAATTGAATCATTCACCGTGCACGGACTTTAGTAATCATGCCTCTGATTGGATTCGCAGATATATATAATTTGATTGGTTAATTCCTATGTGAGTAATCAATAGTCTGGTGTGGTATGACTAGACTTGATGTAAGGGCAAAGTAAAATAAAATGTTGTGCCTTCTTCCTCAACACTTTCTACTCTGATATTGCCACTGTGCGCTTCGATGATTTCTTTGACAATCGCTAGCCCTAATCCTGTACCAACATACCCTCTGGATCTCTCAACTTTGTAGAAACGCTCGAAGATATGGGTTTGATGTTCAACTGGAATGCCGATTCCGTTGTCTTGCACGTAAATCTCTACCGTGGTTTCCCCTTTGTAACAACCTACAGATATCGTGCCATTTTCATTGGTAAATCTAATCGCGTTTTCAATCAGATTTATGAATATTTGCCTGATACGCTCTTCGTCTGCATAAATTTCTAATGGGTCATCTGGGCAATTTATAGATATGTTGGGTGAATGATCAGCATGTTTGATATTAGTTTCTGATGTTATTTCTTTAATTAATAGCGGCAAATCTACTACCTGTTTCTCGAGGCGAAGTCTTCCACTTTCAATCCTAGAAAGTTCTAATAAATCATTTACTAGATTAGTCATTCTCTCAATATCCGACGAGATCCTGCCTAGGAAATCAAACGCAATAGAAGTATCGTGTACAGTCCCTGATTCCAATGTTTCGACCATTGCTTTTATAGATGCCAGCGGGTTTCTAAGTTCGTGGGATACGTTGCTTACGAATTCTCTTTGACTGTTGTCTAATAATTGGGTTTGGGTGTAATCATTAATTGTTAATATAATGTTTGTATTTTCTGAGTCATCTACCGGAGTAGCAGTTACAATCAGATGTTTGCGTAATGATGCGATCTCAGTATTTCCAACTTGCATTGAAGAAGTGGTTATAGATTTCTCCGCAATAGAATTTATTATTGAATCACGTGTAAGTTCTACTAAAGTCATCCCAGATAAATCTTCTGAGGAGTCTATAGCTAAGTGATCTCTAGCTGCCTTATTTACTAGCAATAATTCTTTCTGAGAGTTCAATACTATAACCCCATCTGACAATGTGTTAAGTAACTCTGCAATCATCAGCTGGTCCTTGGCGATCGTGGTAAATGTTTCTCTGATGTTCGTAGGGATATCGTCGTATAGTGAGAGTGGTTGGGAGTCAGAAGAGGCAGTGATTTGTTGATTTCGGAGATGGTATATTAGATCGCCTGTTAGCGTGCGTAGGCCATCTGCTAGCAACTTATTAACTCTGGCATAACGCCTATAAACATACACACATACCAGAGTAGGTACTATGCATACTATAGTTGTGACTAAAATTAATGCTACTTGCAATGAAGTCATTATCTTTACATATTACAGATTTATCAGTTGGGACCTATCTGATAGTTTGGAAGATCTCTTAAGTGTTAGTCGAGCCGGTATCCGATACCTCTTATGGTTATTATTCTTGGAGGTAGCCCGCTGTCAGATTGGATTTTCTCTCTGAGCCATCTAACGTGAACATCGACTGTTCGGCTTTCGCCCATATAATCGTAACCCCACACACTCTCAAGCAATTGGTCTCTAGAGAATGCTATTCCCTGGTGAGCGACCAAGAACGCCAGCAAATCGAATTCTTTGGGCTTGAGATATAAAGGCTTCCCATTGAGGACCGCAGAGTGACTATCTAAATCAATTTCTATTCGACCTAGTGAGAACTGTCGGGGGGTATTTGGACTTTGGGTCTGGGTGGTTAGGCTCCTTCTTAGGATTCCTCGTACGCGTGCTACTAGTTCGCGCATGCTGAATGGTTTTGTAACGTAGTCATCAGCTCCTAATTCTAGGCCTACAACTCGGTCAATTTCTTCTCCTTTGGCTGTTAAGAACAATATAGGTATGTTGGATTCTCTCCTTATCATTCGGCATACCTCGAAACCATCTAAAGATGGGAGCATTACATCTAATATCAATAAATCCGGCTGTAATGAACGAGCTTTTTCTAGACCAGAGACTCCGTCGTGAGAAACATATACTCGGTATCCTTCTCTTTCAAGGCTGACTTTAAGTGCAGCAACCAGATTTTGTTCGTCTTCTACGATTAGGATGCTCTGATCAGGCAAAGCATTCTCCTTTTTTACTGTAAAAAGTGGTAATCCCTTAAATTTTCCTACTCACTGCCGAAATTATATTACATAATACGGTAATTATAGCTATTGACTACGGTTGATATCCTGCATACACTCCTGAAAATACCCTAGGAGGTAACAAGTATGCCTAGTGAGCAAAACAATGTATTTTTGCATCCAGGGGTGGAAGATGAAGCCGAAACTTTTGGGCTCGCTAATAGATTGCCAAGCCTTTCTGGTATGAAGATAGGATTGATAGATAATCGTAAACGCAATGCCGATCTGTATTTAGAGGAAATAGCTCGCATCTTTGAAGAACAATATGGCGTAACTGAATTTCAGACTTATCGGAAGGCCAGTCAGAGTATTCCAACTCCGGCAGACGTGTTGGATGATATGGCCCAAAACTGCGATGCAATAATTCATGCGGTGGCGGATTGAGGGTCTTGTACAACGTGGGGTCTCCACGATGGAATAGAATCCGAGAAAAGGGGAAAGCCTGCGGTTACAGTAATAACCGAGGCATTCATAAAAGCGGCTGGTATCAGAGCCAAGACATTGGGTATGGCCGACCACCCTGTGGTGGTAATTGAACATCCTATAGCCAGTAAGACTAAACAAGAGATCCATGAAACAGCTCGCCGTAGCGTGGAGAAGATTGTCCTCGGGCTTCGTGGTTCATAATTCAATAATATTCAGGGTAGGAGCGCGTAATTGGTAGCCTCGAAAAGAGCAAGTCGGCTAGATGTGACCGGGTCACTTGTTGATGTCAATAACTACTTCTATGACCAGGGATGGACCGATGGCTTGCCCATAATACCTCCCACTGAAGATCTTGTGTTTGAAATGTTGGAGGCATGCCCTCTAGCAGCAGATCAGGTTTTAGGAAGAATGCCTCCGATGAACGGAAGCGTCACCCCTGAGAAGATAGCTATAAATGCGGTTATGGCAGGATGCAAACCAGATTATATGCCTGTTGTTGTAGCGGCTGTTAAAGCTGTTATGCAGCCACAATTTAATGTCGCCGCAATAACTACCACGACCGGAGGAGCAGCTCCAGCGATCATAGTAAGCGGCCCTATAGCTGATAAATTAGGAATTAATAGTGGGACTGCTGTGTTTGGATCTGGGCATCAGGCTAATGCTGCAATCGGAAGAGCCTTAAGACTAACAATGCGAAACATGGGCGGGGCGACCGTCCATACCATGGAAAAGTCGACCCATGGTTGGCCAGGTAAATACACGATGTGCTTTGCTGAAAATCAAGCGGCTAGTCCTTGGGAACCAGTCCATACAGGACTAGGGTACGAACCGAATAGTAACGTGGTAATAGTTGTAGCTGTTAGAGGCATACATACTTTTGTTGAAGGGGCTCAAGAGACCGGAGATGGTGTGCTGGAGACTATATGTATGGCTGTAAAAGGTGCTGGGATATCTGCTTACTACTATCAGTTACGGGGAGCTTCACCGATATTGGTGATAGGTCCGGAGCACGCGGCGGAAATATCGAAATCCGGGTATGATCGTGAGAGTGTAAAGCAATACCTGTTTGATAATGTGAGGATTCCTCTGTATGAATTGAAGGATAGAGGGCATTGGGGAGCTAGGGGATGGCCTGAGGAATGGGAGCAGCAAGGAGAGGAATTTGGTATTCCAATGGCGCTTGACCCTGATAGATATATTGTAGTAGTGGCGGGAGGAGACGGAAGACATTCGTCATGGTTGTTGCCATGGTCTGCTACGCAAAGGGCTGTTGAGATAATAGAAACATAGAATTAGAAGCTATGCGTTGATATACACCATAGATAGCACTGGTCCGCTATCTCGAGAATATAGGTACTTGATGTTGCAAGAGAAGAAATGGAGGGAAATATGACTACAGTTGAAGGATCTAATAAATATCGTGTCATAGGAACGCGGCCTATGCGTCACGACGCAGTAGATAAAGTGACTGGAGCCGCTAAATATGGGGCTGATTTTAGTGCGCCAGGAATGTTGCACGGGAAGATACTTCGCAGCCCCCATGCTCATGCCAAAATACTCTCAATAGATACAAGCAAGGCAGAGGCAGTACCAGGGGTTTTAGCGGTAGCTACTGCTGCTGATTTTCCTATTATTTCGGCAAGGGCCTTAGATTATGAAAACTTTCAGGGCAACCCTCGGCTCATAGCAGAGAACATTTTTGCCAATGAAAAAGTTCTCTATAAGGGTCATGCTATAGCTGCTGTCGCTGCTACTAGTCAGCATGTTGCCGAAGAGGCTGCAGCATTGATAGATGTGAAATATGAAGTTCTACCTACAGTATTGGGCTGGAGAGATGCACTGAAAGATGATGCTCCTCTATTACATGACCAGATGACCACTAGATTTAGAGTGGAACGATTTGGCCCTGGAGATGATACGGGAGAGATAAGCAATATAGCTGGGCATCTGCAACATAAATTAGGGGATATAGATAAGGGATTCAAAGAAGCAGATGTGATCTTCGAAAAAGAATATGAGACCCAGACTGTACATCAAGGCTATATAGAACCTCACGTGGCCTCTGCAGTTTGGGGGAGTGATGGTCGTGTCACAGTTTGGACTAGCACCCAAGGACCATTTTCTGTTAGAACGGCTACTGCCGCTATTCTGGGTATACCTGATTCTTCCGTTAAGGTCGTTCCTATGGAAATTGGTGGTGGATTCGGAGCTAAGGGTGTGACCTATTTAGCTCCTGTCGCTGCTGTATTGGCAAAGAAGTCTGGAAAACCTGTCAAAGTTGTAATGACCAGGAAAGAAGTCTTTGAAGGGAGTGGTCCAGCTTCTGCGACATTCATGAGGGTAAAGTTAGGAGCAAAGAAAGATGGAAAGCTTACTGCCGGTCAGGTGTACATGGTTTACGAAGCGGGAGCATTTCCTGGTGCGCCTGTTGGTGGAGGAGCAGTTACAACTTTCGGGTCATACAATTGTGAAAATATACTTGTAGATGGATATGATGTTGTATGCAATAAACAAAAGGCACAGGCTTATCGTGCCCCCGGTCAACCACAAGCTGGGTTTGCAGTTGAGTGCGCAATCGATGAGTTGGCTGATGAGTTGAAGGTAGACCCAATGGAACTTCGCCTCAAGAACGCTGTAAGTGAAGGGGACAGGATGCCCAATGGTGTAGCGCATGCTAGGTTTGGATGTGTTGAGTTGGAAGAGGCTATGAAAAATCACCCGCATTATCTTGCTCCTCTAGGTGGACCGAACCGAGGTAGAGGAGTGGCAGTAGCGTTTAGAGCTCAGGGAGGTCAGGTTTCCTCAGCAACTATCAATGTTAACAGCGATGGAACCTTAAATTTGATAACTGGTTCTGTGGATATTGGTGGTACGCGGACTGCTACTGCGATGCAGGTTGCAGAAGTATTGGGCATAGATTCAGAAGATATTAACCCCGCAGTTGCTGATACAGATAGCGTAGGTTATACGGGTAACACAGGGGGTAGCCGCACCGCATTTGATACTGGGCTTGCGGGGATAGCTGCTGCTGAAGAAGTCATAAAACAGATGAAAGGTAGAGCTGCTCTACTCTGGGAAGTTCAAGACGAGGATGTGGAATTCGCAGATGGTACGTTTGTTTGCTCTAAGAACGCCGAAGATAAATATACTTTCAAAGAATTGGCCACTCGATTAATGCGTACTGGTGGACCGGTGACTTGCTCGGCTTCAGCTCCTTCTACAGGTGTTGGTCCGATTTTTAGTGGCAATATTGTCGATGTGGAAGTTGATCCGGATACGGGCAAGGTGGAAATATTGCGGTGTACCGCATTTATTGACGCTGGGCAAGCAGTCCATCCCAGTTTTGTAGAGGGTCAAATTCAGGGAGCAACAGTGCAAGGAGTAGGCTGGGCTCTAAATGAAGAATATGTCTACAATGATGATGGATCAGTGGCTAATGCCAGCTTTTTGGATTATCGAATGCCGACCAGCTTAGATCTTCCGATGATTGACTCGGTAATTATAGAAGTTCCTAATCCAAGACATCCGTTCGGTCTGAGAGGTGTAGGGGAAGGTCCAATAATACCTCCTTTACCTGCTTTAGCTAATGCTATTTCTCATGCTACAGGTGTACGAATGCGTAAATTACCGATGTCACCCGGAAATATTTTAGAGGCTATTGAATCTAATTAAATCGATTAGAGTATCTTGTACTGATTTGATTCAATAGAAAGACAAATGGCTGATTTAAAAATAGTTGACCTTATGGAGACTGTTTGGATTTCCATAGTGGATTTATGTACTGGTTTTTCTGATTCCGATTGGAATGCTAAGACGGATTGTCCGGGATGGTCCGTGCAAGACCAAATTTCCCATATGTCTGGCAGCGAATCTAGGTTGCTAGGCAATGATGCACCTGATCATGTAGCCGCAGACGTGTCTCATGTTAAGAACGATGGCGGTCAAAGAAATGAAATTTTGGTTGATTGGCGGAGATCGTGGTCTGGGTCCGATGTTCTTGAGGAATTCAAGGAATTAACTAAACAGAGGCTCTCGTATTTACGTGCTTTGTCTCAGGAAGAGTTGGAAGGTACAGTGGAGACTCCGAATGGTTCTACCACAATGCTGGAACAGCTCAATAGGCGTATTTACGATGCATGGGCACATGAACAGGACATCAGGAGAGCTCTAGATAAACCTGGGCATCTGGACGGACCAGTGGCAACTCACGTATTAAACAGAACCCTTATGGCAATGCCTTATGTAGTGGGCAGAAAAGCCAAATCGGAGGACGGTACTGTAGTTGTTTTTAATATCACTGGAAACACAGAGGGAAATATCTCTGTAGAAGTTGTTGATGGGCGTGCTAGAAAGATGGATGCAACGCCAAATACCGCCACAGTATCTCTTAAAATGGATTTTCAGACTTTTTTGTGTTTGGCGTGTGGTAGATGGGCTGGAGAGGATACGGTCTTATCAGGAAAAGTAACGATTGAAGGCTCAAGCGAAGTCGGAATAAATATTGTGCAGCAGATGGCTATAGTTACTTAAGGTGAAACAATCGGTTATTGTTGTTTGTGCGTGCTGTCTGCATTGACAGGTTTTGTGCCTGCTACTAAACTCAATTCATTCCCTAATACGGAATGTGTCGAAACCTTTACTAATTGGGTATAAAGTTACGAAACTATACTAGTGGAGTTTGAAGTTATGACTGGTTATTCTGAAATTTCTAGGATAGCTCACTTGTTACGTAGGGCGGGGTTTGGAGCTAGTAGGGAAGATCTTGAACATTATTCCGATATGGGTTATGAAGCGACCGTAGAAGAATTGCTTAACCCTGAGCTTCAGCCTGATTACGAAGATGATTTAGCCTATCGGTACGTTCCCTACTACCGCATGGGTACTGGAATACCTAGCTACCAGTGTTACTGGATGTACAGGATGATAAGTACTCGTAGACCCTTAGAAGAGAAAATGACCCTTTTCTGGCATCATGTCTTCGCGACTAGTCATTCCAAGCTAAATCGTAACCCTCAGATGAATAAACAACTGAAATTATTACGTAGTTTTGCTATGGGTAATTTTAGGACGATACTCATAGAAATTTCCAAAGATCCCGCGATGATATATTGGCTGGATAACTGTGAGAATCATAATGGGGCACCCAATGAAAACTACGGAAGGGAATTATTAGAGTTGTTTTCTATGGGTGTAGGGATGGACCAAGGATTCAATTACTCGGAAGATGATGTTAAGGAATGTGCGAGAGCCTTTACGGGATGGACTATGGCACCTCAGCTGCCAAGATACCCTTACGGTGATTACTGTTGGGATTTTGAATATCGTACAGATGACCATGATCATGGGGAAAAATCCTTCCTTGGTGAGACTGGCAGATTCAATGGCGACGATATAGTTGACATAATCGTCCGACAGCCAGCCACGGCTCGTTTCCTCTCCCGTCATTTGTATAACTTTTTCGTGTCTGATGAACCCCAGGTACCTTCTTGGCAAACTAGTGATCCTCAAGACCCTAAGGCAATAAAAATACTGGAAGATGAATATTTCAGATCTAATGGCGACGTTAGGTCTATGTTACGTGTTTTATTTAATTCAGATTTCTTTAAGAATTCTTCGTATAAGAAAGTGAAAAGTCCCGCAGAGCTAATTGCGGGCGTTATGCGTCTAGTAGATGATTACACGACTCCAAAACCGAATAGTCACGAAATAGCGTTCGCTGCAGCTTATATGGGACAAGATTTATTGAATCCTCCTACCGTTGAAGGATGGCATACAGGTAAAGAGTGGATAGATAGCGGAGCGTTGGTTGAAAGGGTTAATTTTGCGGCGGATCGAGTCGGTGATATCAACATGCCAGGCGTACAGAGAATTGTTGATAGATTGTCTGCATTGGGACCTGTAATACAGTCTGGCGACCTACTGGATCACACTTTAGAATTAGCTGGACCCGTGGAGGTTTCTAGCGATCGTAGGGCAGAATTAATGTCTTATCTAGAGAAGTATACAGAGATTAAATGTGGCACTCCGGAAGATATGAATAATTTTGCATTAATTGTAACTGGTTTGTTGCGGCTTATAGTAGCTTCGCGCGAGTTCCAGTTTGCATAAACGGAGTTGAATAAAAATGACATTGCTTACTAAAGTTTCACCTTCATTTAAATATTCTTACACTATTGGAAATCAGGCAGTCCCGCCTGCTCATGGCTTTTCAGGGCCGGTTAGTGTGGCTGTTGCCAACAACGGGCTCTTGTACGTGCTCTGTAGTTATTATGAATATGTGCCCGCTTGGAAATTCGTAGTCAAGTGCAACATGGACGAAGATTATATAAAGCATTTTGGGTCGTATGGAGAAGGATCAGGGCAATTTACATGGCCGAATTCGATAGCGGTTGATTCTGCAGGAAGTGTATATGTAACGGACGAATGGTTGAATAGGATATCAGTTTTCGATGGTGATGGTAATCTCGAGAAAACGCTTGGGACTGTCGGTAGTAAAGACGGAGAATGGGATAGGCCTGCGGGAATAGTATTCGATTCAGAAGACAATATGTTGGTAGTAGATAGCCTAAATCATAGAATTCAGAAGCTCTCAAAACACGGAGATTTCATAAGCAAGTTTGGAGAATTTGGTTCGGGACCCGGCCAATTTGATACACCGTGGGGTATAAACTTAGATAAAGATGGGAATGTCTATGTAGCTGATTGGAGAAACGATAGGATTCAGAAGTTTAGTCCGGATGGCAAACCCACTTTACAGATAGGGAGTTCGGGGTCAGGCGATGGCCAGTTGGCACGCCCGAGTGGGGTGGCTGTTGACTCAGAAGGTTATATATATGTGGCAGACTGGGGCAATGACCGCGTCCAAGTGTACGATAGTATCGGTTCGTATGTAGGACAGTTTAATGGTGACTGCCATGGTTACTCAAAATGGGCCGAGGCAAGAATGGCATCTGACCCAGAAGGGATGTCTGCCGAGCGAGCTGTGGTCTCCGATTTTACAGTTGAAAGAGTGTTTTTCCAGCCTACCACAGTTAGAATAGACGATGAAGATAGAATACTTGTAGTTGACACAGGTAGACACCGGATCCAGATATACGAAAAACAGTATAATTAATAATCGGGGTATCAATACCTTTAAGGAGATTAAAAAACGATGACTAGTACTAAGAAAGATCCGATATTGGTAGTGATTCAGTTAACCGGTGGTAACGATTATCTCAATACGCTTATACCGTATGGCGATCCTCTATATTATGACAATCGTACTAACGTCGGAATACCTCAAGCCGAGGTTTTGCCAATCAATGATTACGTTGGCCTGCATCCTGCAGCATCGGCAATTAAAGACCTTTATGACGACGGGAAAGTAGCGATTATAAATGGTGTTGGCTACCCGACTCCTAACAGGTCGCATTTCAGGTCTATGGATATATGGCACACTTGTGAGCCTGATAAGGTTGGCAACGAGGGATGGCTCGGACGAGTAATTCGTGACATAGACCCTAAGAGTGAAAACGTACTCACGGGAGTTAACTTTGGTAGAGGATTGCCAAGAGCATTAGCACTTTCAGGAGTGCCTGTGGCTTCAGTAGCAGTTCTGGAAACTTACGGAGTCTTAACAGGCATTACGGGTGAACCTGAAAGAAGTGAAGCTTTGGATGTATTCTCACGCATGTATGCTCCAACAATCGGTGGTGGTCCGGTAATGGATTATTTGGGTCAGACAGGTCTAGACGCACTTAAGGGTGCGGATATATTGAAGACTGCTCCTGACAAATATGAATCTACTGTAGAATACGCGGAAACTAGTATAGGTAAGAACTTGCAAGGTATCGCTAAGGTTCTTACGGCTGATCTAGGTACTAGAATCTTCTACACTCAGCATGGCGGATACGATACTCATGCTAATCAAGGTCCAGCTCACCCAAAGCTATGGACTGAGTTGTCTCAGGGTATCTCTGATTTCTATGCTGATTTACGTGAGCATGATACAGCTGATAATGTTCTGATGTTTGTGTTTACGGAGTTTGGTAGGCGTGTGAAGGATAATGGTTCTGGTACAGATCACGGCTCAGGTGGAATGGCATTGGCGATAGGCGATCCCGTTAAGGGAGGTCTATACAGTGAATATCCTTCTTTGAAAGCCGAAGATCTTTTGGAAGGTGATTTGCATTTTAATTTCGATTATCGAGGTGTCTACGGCACCATGGTCGAAAAATGGTTAGGGCTGGATGCCCAGTCTGTTGTAGGTGGGAATTTCGAGCAACTCGGGTTTGTATAAAGTAAATCTGTAAGATTGCAAAATGATAGATAAGAGCGGGACTGTTTTAACAGTCCCGCTCTTATCTATTCCCCAATTGTGCAAATATGTGCCTAAACTGGGAGCGGTATTTCTGGGCTATCTCCAGGTATTTCCATTTCGAAAGCATTAACATTAAATGCTAGAGCTGCGTAATATCCCATTAAGTTGGTGAGTTCGACTAATCCTCTAACCCCGAAGCATGCAAGAGCCGCGTCAAAGCTTTTCTGGGTAACTTTATGTGTACGGAAGAATTCACGTCCGTAATTGATAACCGCGTCTTCGTCTGTGGACAATGTTGGCAAATCTTTTTTGTCTCTGAGGTTGTTTACCAATTCATCTGAAAGGCCCGATTCTCTAGCAAACCCAGCATGGGCGTGCCAAATATATTGGCAGTCCATCTCGCGTGCTGTTAGTATCATGGCTAGTTCCCGGGTTTGCGCCGGAAGTGAAGTCAAATCACCTCTAAGATATTCTCTGAGCACTTCTCCTCGCTGCGTAAGTTCTGGAACATGAATCATAGCGCCTATTGGACCCAGTTCAGGTATGCTGCCCCTATCTTGGACTATCTGGTCGAAGGCTCCGGTTTGATCTGATGGGATTGACGTTCTGGTTGCTGCTTTTAATCGTGCCATATTTTACTTCCTTTTAAGTGAGATCTTTGATTAGTGGAGCTACCTCTTCCATTAGTAGCCTCGTAGAGTTTTGCATCAGGGAATGGTTATCAGGGTCTTGAGTAATAAATAGTAGGCATCCAAATCCGCCTACTTCTTTGTAAAGATGTCTTATCTTGTCGGCACATTCCTGGGGATCCCCAACAATCCATACGTTGTCTAGCATGTAGTCGACGTCTACTGATTCATCTGGCATAGATGGATCAGATTTGTATCGTGCTAGTGTGCCCTGTGCCTTTTGATTTACCCACCTGTGCTGTGTAAATGGTTCTCCGAGGACTATACGGGCCTCGTCTCTGGCGGATTCTGACGATTCTCCTACGTATATCTCTTTCGATATTCTCCAATCGCTCCTACTGGGAACTAATCCGCTGAGGGAAGCGCCGTCTTCGACCATTGCCCAATGGTCTGCGAGGTCTGTTCCTAATAAACCTGTGCTCATTGGTATCCATCCGCGTTCTCCAGCCATACGAGCTGTTTCGGATCTCATGCTACTGGCGGCTACTCCAATTGGGGGGTGCGGTAATTGGTAGGGCTTATAATATAAGCGACGCTCCAATATAGGATCGATATCGGGTGCATGAACTTGGTAGTATTCTCCTTCGTAACCGAATTTGCCGTCTTCACATGCCCACATTCCAAGTATGATGTCTAGTGCTTCTTTACTTCTGTCACGAACTTCGTTCATGTTGTTATATTCGATACCATATAAATTCAAATCTGTGGCTAGTGATCTTAAGCCTATGCCCCAATTGAATCTACCTTTGGCAAGATGGTCGAGCATGGCTATCCTGTGTGCTGTGTCAACTGGATGATGAAGGGGTAACATGGTTACTCCGGTACCTAGAATTATGTTTTCTGTTTTGCAAAGAGCTTGGGCTATCATAAGTTCAGGTACGGGTGCATTTTCCCACATTTCCGTAATATGTTCTCCGATCCATGCTTCATGGACGCCTAGCTGGTCTGCTAGTGTTATAAGCTCTAGGTCTCGTTCGTACGATTCTGAGAACCCTCTGTGCGGCGGGTGAAGGGGCATCATGAACATTCCAAACTTCATATGTAACCTTCCTTTGCAAGTCTGATTTATTCAAAACGTGGTTAATTCGGAGTGTAGTTTGATAGCTGAGCCCGTGTCAACGTATTATTCTTGATGTGGTTCTAATGGTGGGACCGAGATATTTGTGTCGTGGAACCATTTATCGCAACTGATTGACATGAATTGTTCACTTGCAGATAATTCGGAAAGTTTATATCTGGAGATTTTGTATTGCAATCTAACCCCGATGTCATTGTTATAGGTGCAGGCGTAGTTGGATGTTCTGTGGGGTATTATCTGGCTAAGCGCGGCGTACAGGTTATGCTTTTAGAGAAGGAAGCTATGGGCAGTGGAGCTTCGGCCCACGCTACAGGATTCTTGAGCTTGTTGGGAGCGGAATTCTCGCCGGGGCCCTCTTTTGAGATGGGTATTGCTAGCTATAACGAATTCGACCATCTAGCCGAAGATTTGGAACAATTGACTGGTATAGACTTGTTATTTCAGAGGCGACCTTCGCTTAGATTGGCTTTATCAGATGATGAAGCTAATCTAATACAAGAAATGATGGTTTGGCAGGAAGAAAAAATTAACATGCACTGGATCGATGGTGACGAAGTTAGGAAAATCGAACCACGACTAAGCCAGTCCGTGATTGGCGGTGTGTATGAGAATGAATCAATTCAACTAGATAGTTATCGACTAAACCTTGCCTTAGGGCAGGGAGCGGAATCACTTGGAGCAAGTCTTGTTCAACGAGAGGTTGTTGGACTTATCTCTGACGGGAAACGGATTACAGGTGTGAGTACTATCTCTGGAGATGTTTATGCCGATACCGTAATCATTGCAGCCGGCACGTGGAGTAGAAATTTTAGTTCATTCTTGGATTTTCCAATACCTGTGATCCCTATGAAAGGTGAGAGATTGCAGCTGCGGTTTGAGGGGGACCCCTTGGAAGTGCTTATAAGCTCGCCGAAAAGGGGGCATATGATCAGCAGAATGGACGGTTTGTTAAGTGTTGGAAGCACCGGTGGGCGTGATTATGATGAACGAGAATTATTTGGTGGTGAAGAATTTGATAGAAAACCTTCGCAATCGGCTAGGCTAGAGTTATTACAGCGAGCTATTGATGTATTTCCAGGTTTAGAAGATGCGGAGCTAGTGGAACAGTTAGCCGGTTCTAGGCCACTAAGTCCTGATACAAAGCCGATTATAGGACCTGTACCAGGCTGGGATGGTGTTTTAATAGCTACCGGCCATACTACCAAAGGAATACATTTAGGTCCTATAACTGGTCGGATGATTTCAGAATGGTATCTAGACGGAAAATGCCATTGCATTAGCGACGTAGATTTGTTTCTTCCGGACAGGTTTTCTGAGTCGGATCTCTCATCATTTTATAGTGCTAGTAAGCTCGTTGATGAGTAAGTATTTTCAGATCATCTGGTCTTAGGATATAGTCGTGAGTGACTCGCATTCGCAGAAAATGATATTGGCGGGGTTCATACAGGCTTCCAATTGCTCGAATTACACGGGGTCTTGGAGGCACCCAGAGACAGATCATGGTTTTTTATCACCAGAATATTACCAGTCGATAGCTAGGACATTAGAATCCAGTAAGTTCCACTTAGCATTCATAGATGATCGTTTAGCTATGCCATCGCAATATG
>VFFT01000085.1 GCA_009392775.1 SAR202 cluster bacterium
TACCATGTCTGTTCTAAATTGTCTGCGTAGCCGTTGCGCTTGTAAATAATCTATACCAGAGATGAGCATTCCCATCTCGATATTCCCCCGTATTTTTGGGCCGTATTCGTCTGCTCTTTGTTTATACCACTCTCGGTGAAAAGCGGCAGCCTCGACATTACTTACTATTCTTTGACACGCGTGAGATGATCTGAAGCTATCTGGCAACGTTATTTCCCGAATCTCTGCTCCAGCGGAAGCAAGTTCTTGAGCTACCTGTTCAGTATGCGACGCTACTTCTGGAGTGGAATGTTCAAAGAAAAAATCTTTAATTAGTCCTATCACAGGTTTTTGCTTGCTACGGTTCATTTGTTCAACGAAATTCGGCACTGGTTCATTGGCAGAATGTGGGTCTAGTGGGTCATGACCAGACATTACTTGCAACATTAAGGCTGCATCTTCGACGGACCTAACTAATATCCCAACTGTGTCTAATGACCAGCTCAAAGGTACGACCCCGTGTTTACTTACCCTGCCGTATGTGGGTTTTAGACCGACTATACCGTTGTATGCTGCAGGACGACATGTGGACCCTCCAGTTTGTGACCCTAGCGCAGCTGTACACATACCTGTCGCCACAGCAACGGAAGACCCACTACTTGACCCTCCAGGCGTGTGGTTCAAATTCCAGGGATTTAGTGAGGGTGATGGATCGCTGGAAGCGAATTCAGTAGTGACAGCTTTCCCTAGTATAATGGCTCCTGCTGCCTTTAACTTGGCTACGGAAGTAGCATCGTAATCTGGCACAAATTCTGAGAGTATTCTTGAACAGGCACTAGTTCGCATGCCGGCGGTGTAAAAGATGTCTTTGAGGCCTACAGAAACTCCCTGGAGCGGTTTTATTATTCCTCTTTCTTGATCCAGTTCTGTTTGCTTTGCTTGACCGATGACGTCTTCTCTGTCGACAGTAACCCAAGCCTTCAATTCTGGGTCTAGCTTATCTATCCTGTTAATCAAGGTTTCTGCTAAAGATACTGGGGACAGGTTCTTATTTTGTATTTCTCGGGTCGTTTCTGTGATACTTAGGCGATAGGCATCTGGCATGACTCACCTCAATAATTCTATTCGTACTAAAGCCAGTAATTTGGTGTTTTTACCGGAGATGCTAGGGTTCTAGTTCAGAATCTGGAATGTCCTGAATTATCTGCTCTAGATGTTTTACTGTTTGAACTATCTGAGGCTCCATTTCGCTTATACGCGCCGCGGGCCAGTGTAACTTTGCTATCGTCAGCAGATTTTCCAAGAGAGCATTATTTTTGTCATTAGTGATTTCTTCTGGCAATACATCCTCCTAAAGAAACCTATGGGTAGAGTTTATCTGGATGTCCATCCGCCATCTACGATTAGTAAATGACCATTCGTAGCGCTTGCGGAAGGACTGGCTAGATAGACAGCGGCTCCTATTAGTTCTTTTGCGTTCATACGCCTCCCTAGTGGCATATTTTCAGACAAATCTTGGGCTAATTCTTGTTGTGTTCTTGTGTCTGCTTGCAGCAGTCCAGGTGTTTCTGTTGGTCCTGGCCCAATAGCATTGACAGTGATCCCGTGTTCAATCCATTCTAGAGCTAATACTTGTGTGAGACTGGCTACTCCGCCTTTGCTAGAGCAGTAGGCTGCTCTGTTTTTTGCCCCTACTAATGAAAATTGTGACGCAATGTTTATAATTCTCCCGAATCCTTGTGGAATCATGTGCTTGGCGGCAGCTTGAGCACAGAAGAATGTCCCTTTGAGATTGGTAGCCATTACTGCATCCCAATTCTCTTCGGTGACTTCTAATGCTGACTGGCGTTGACGTATGCCAGCATTATTTACAAGAATATCTAGGCGTCCGAAATCTTTAACTATTCTATTGATGGATTCTTGTATCTGAGAAACGTTCTGGACATTGAGTACGTAGCTGTTACTCTGTCGTCCTAATTGTTCTATGTTGTGCTGTACGCCTTGTGCATCGGATAGACGTTCTTCAAGATCGGAGATAGCCACATCCGCACCAGCTTGGGCTAATCCAACAGCCAATGTTTCGCCGATACCTCTGGCAGAACCTGTAACAAGTGCTACTTTGCCTTCTAAGCTTAGGCCGGTATAGGTTATTCCCATATATTTATGACCATCTACACTTTTTACTCGATTGGTATCTATTCAGTAGCTTCGAGGGTTCTAGTACTAAGTTCTCTGTCCAACAATAGGAGTGCGTCCCCTTGTCCGTCTATCATCTTTAGCTGCTGAACCAAATCATCCGCTGTTTTTTCTTCTTCTATTTGTTCGGTTATAAACCATTGGAGATGTATTTGAGTGGCGACGTCATTTTCTTCCACTGCCACGCCGTACAGTTCGTTAATCAGAGCACTTACATGGCGCTCATGATCAAGGGTACTCTGCATTATGTCCTGGATAGATTCGAACTCTATTGTCGGCTGTGATATAGGATGCAAAACAGCTCTACCATCTCGGTCATTTACGAAGTCAAATAACTTCATGGCATGTGTATATTCTTCTTGGCTCTGTATTTTCATCCAATGGGCAAATCCAGGCAAGTTGATGTATTCACAATATGAAGCCATCGACAAATATAGGTATGACGAATAAAACTCTTGATTAGTGTGATTGTTTAGGGCATCCTGCATTTTCTGACTTATTGCCATAATCTTCTCCCGATCATATGACCTGTGTCCTTTGGTTATTTTACCTGTTTATTAAGGTGATATATATATATAATTATTACACGAATTTTTTAGATTGGAATGTTTATTTAGTTTGGGCACTTTGAAGGATTATGAGAATTCGTCCTACACATTCCACTCGGGAGCGGTTTATGCCCACAGAATCTGAACATTGTTCTTATTGCGATAAGGAGATATTAGAGCCGCATTCTGAATCTTGTATTCACTGCGGCAGATTGTTTTCAGATCAAGCATCTACTGATTATGGAGACAGTATTTCGGCATCGACTTCTAAAGATGTTAAGGTTGCTGAAGTGACAGATGAGGACTTGGGATATACAGACCAAGCGTGGCTTCGGGGAGGGAGATACGATATAGACCCCCCTAAAGATGGGTCCTAAAAAAGCTCTTGTAAAATCTATCTCACATATTATTCTTTACCGGACGATATTTTTCGCCCTCTTCTTGTGTAATACGGCCTGATGCCATTAGCCACATTCTAGAAATCTCAGGTCCCATGAACTTGAAATGATGTCCGAGCTCTCTTTGTAACACGGGGCATTCATTACTCGGTGTCACCTCATAAAACCATTTGGAAAAACTTCCATGGTTAGATTGGATGTTACGTATTACTCGGGCATTTTCTATTACGGCGCTGATTTTAGATTTATTGCGTATAATCTCGCGATTTTCCACAAGTATGGCTATATCGTCTTCATTCATAACAGATACTTTTTTTATGTTCCAATTATGGAATGCTTTTCGGAATCCGTCTCTTCGGAGCAATATCATTTTCCAGGTTAGTCCTGCCTGAAATACCTGCAGGCTCATCACTTCGAATAGATTATCATCGTCTTCCAGACGCTGCCCCCAGATGGTATTTCTGTACCAATCCTCTATGGCTGTAGTAGTTAACGTTTCTCGGGTATTTTTTTGTGTCATGGTGGTCCATATCTATTTATCACAGGCTGTCCGTGAGTATAATACGGGAGACAATAGGAGTCATTAGATATACAAATGCGAGGTATATGTTATGGCAGTGACATTAGATTGGTTGGGAGTATCGACTTTCCGGTTAATAGTAGATGATATGGTCATTTTCTTGGATGCCTATATTAATAGAGTTCCATCTGCCCCGAATGTCGGTCTGAAGGTTGAAGATATTACAAAAGCTGACTACGTTTTGGTGGGCCATTCTCATTTTGATCACCTATGGGGAGCCGAAACCATTGCCCAGAATACCGGAGCACATATTATTGGCTCTCATGAAACCGTTAGGTTGATGGAGCTTGAAGAAGTTGCTCCTAGCCAATTATTAGCTGTTTCTGGAGGAGAAACAATCAAACTGTCCGATTCAGTCTCAGTAAAGGTTTTTCCGAGTCAACATTCGTGTATCTGGAGCAAATCAGGAGCTGTAGACGAGGCTTGTTTTGGAGATCAGGGTGTCATGTATCATGACCGGTTATTACGTTTGCAGGAACGAGCGAGCCGAAGATCATCATCTACCGACCCCGGTATGACAGATGTGATGAACCATAGAAATTCTTGTACCCAATCCCCTCGGGCTGAAGGAGGGGCATACGCGTATCTGATTGAGACACCTGAGGGCAGCATTCTTTGGAAAGATACATCTGGTCATTGGACAGGAATATTGAGGGACCTAAGGCCCGATGTTGGAATATTGGCTGCGTCTGGTAGAGGAAATATCGATGGTGAGCCAATACAGGGGTCCTTGGCGCAGTTTGTATCCAGGGAAGTAGAATTATTGAGACCAGAGAAAATTGTATTATGTCATCATGATGACTGGTGTCCTCCCGTGACCAGTCCGACAGATGTTACGCCTATTCGCCAAGAACTGGAACTACGTCATCCACGAGTATCGTTGTTAGAAATGGGATATTTGGAGGAATATCCCATATTGGAATAGGGTACACTCGTATTTAGTTACTCAGGGAACCATCGCTTCGTGCGATTGGCTACTACTACAAGCGAAAGCATAACAGGCACTTCTACCAGTACACCTACTACGG
>VFFT01000086.1 GCA_009392775.1 SAR202 cluster bacterium
GAGAATTTGATCATGACTTAGCAGCCTGCGGGCAGACCGATGTAGAATCACTTGAGCCGGGGCTTATAAATATCCCTCACGGATGGGGAGCTGGAACTACAGCTCCTTAATCTGGATAACGGCCCTCAGGACATTAATCTAATAGTAATGTCCTGAGGGCAATTCACGCTTAGCTCCAATTAGCAACGTTTCCCAGCAACATTCTTACCAACTTATTGAATTCCTCAGGTTGCTCAAAATGAGTGGAATGAGCTGCATTCGCGACTATCTCCAGGGTAGCATTCGGGATTAACTTTGTAGCTGCCTCCATGACATGCGGTGGAAATATAAGGTCTTCCCTGCCAACAATTAGAAGCGTAGGAGTTACCATGTCCGAAAGATCCTCTTTTTTGGGTCCATCCGGATTCCGGAAAAGTGGTGAGACCACACTTATCGGCATCGCCGGGTTGAGAAACCCTATCTGTTGAAATAATGTAGTCTTAGCAGGGTTATGCTCAATAAAGTGAGTTGATAACGCTCTACCCAAAGGATGCTCCGGAGGATGTACGTCTCCCAATAGATCAACTACAGATGGGTCTCCAATACCCCCAGTAGTATCACCCAAAACTAGAGCGCTAACTCTATGAGGAGATTTCAAAGTGAAATTGAGATTGGTTATTCCTCCCATAGATTGAGACACGAGAGCCGTCTTCTCAATTTCAAGGTAATCCAGTAAAGACTCAAGGTCGTCCGAAAATGCTTTAGTGCCGGGGCCATTAGTAACATCACTGGTAAGCCCCCACCCCCGGTGATCAAAAGTGATACATTTATAATCACGCGAGAAATCTGCCAATTGCTGCCACCAGCTAAAATGATTTCCTCCACGACCATGAGAAAATACTATCGGCTGGCCACTGCCGTGTATCTCATAATACATTTCAATCCCATTAATCGGTGCTATAGGCATATCTGCCCTCCATTAACCTTCTAATCTACTAATTATAATAATGGTATGTCACGCATCTCTTCGAAACGTGCGGACCTTATGGAATGTCTGGTTAGACCATATTTCTCTGAACGAGTAATGCCTATCTTGCGTGACAGTGCATACCGATAAGACGTACCGCTGACACAACTGTATGCTATCAAAACGCCGAAAAACGCGATAGCTAGCACACCCGATGTAATATAAATAAAGCCATTCATAGGCTGCCTATACCGGCCAAACTTCTTTCGTATATGCCATATTCCAAAACATGTACTCATATCTGCTACTAGTCATGAATGCATATCGCATAGCCTCTAACTCTGATTCGGTAGCTCCTTCTGCAGCTCGATCTACAAAGCTTCGCCACGCTGCAACACTGTTTTCCAGAAACCCTTCAACATAAAAGGAAGTCCATTTACTATATAGAGGATGCTCTGACGGGCCCACTCGTTCCCGCATCAAATGGTACGTCCATGGGCATGGTAGCAACGCAGCCGCCGAAGGACCTAACCCATGCATAGAAGCCGTAGTCATCATATGATTAACATAAGCTGTATTAGTAGGGGATCTACCAGATGAATTTATCTCCTCAATGCTCAAACCCACAGATTCAAGTAATTCTTGGTGTAACGGCCTTTCTACTGGGGTCATGACTCTGTGGGAAACCTCTTCCAATATCTGGGCGTTAGGAGATTTGGCTAATATCAGAGCTACGCTTCTAGCAAAACCTTCCAGATATAAATAATCCTGGGCCAAATAATATTTAAACGTATCCAATGGTAGTGTGCCAGCCCTGATTTCTTTCAGGAATGGGTGAGCATATATAGCATCCCACAACGGTTCCGCTTCGGTCTGAAGCTCTTCACTGAATCTCATTTTCAATCCTTACACCCGACCTACGTTAATCATTTTTAAGCGAAATAACATTACGTTCGAGGGCTAGGAATAGTAACAGTCGCTTTACCAGTAGAAGTTTTATTTCCATCCTGGTTTTCCAACCACACATTGACGGACAGTGTGGTACGACCATCAACATTCTTGCGGTCTTCGACTATGCCATTAGCAGTCACCGTATCACCTGCATAAACTGGTTTCAGGAAAGTGACCGATAAATCCCCACCTTGGCGGAAGTCTATACCGAACTCTCTGCACAGCAATTCATGGATATAGGAATAGGACATTTGTCCCGAGGCAATCGGGCGTTCCAGCCCCATTGCCTTGGCTTTCTCGGGATCTGTGTGAATGTTCGTTGGCTCCTCGGTTTCTTCTCCCTCTGTAATTAATACTCTACCGACTTTTTCAAAACGATCCATACGATCTTGATCTAAGGTCTTACTAACAGGATTTAACTGGTACCCAACTTCCCTATTATTAGCATCGGAACTCATATTACTACTTAACGCCTCCCATCAAAAAGCTATGTTCACTTCGCACTATTTCTCGACCATCTTCATCCACAGCAAAAGTCTCAACTACTAGCCAATTCCTGCCGCGACGTTCATATTTGTCTTTGACCCAACCTGTTACCTGTATCCGTTTGCCCACGGGTGGCGGAGCATAATATTCGTCTTTATGTTTAGCACTAATCACGGGTAATGTCCCAACATGCTTTCGCTTAATCACTTCTATGTACTCTTTGGCCGCTATGTGTGGATAAAATGACTCTTTATAACCCACTACCTCTTGATATTCTTCCAGGAGCTCTGGTGTAACGATATATTCTAAATGAGCCAATTGCTCACCCACGACTAAACTATCGTATATATTGGCATTACTTTCCTGAGTAGACATAACTCACCTTATCAACTTTCTAGTGTTTATTCTTGAAGTCCATTAAATTGCGCAAGATCTCTTTTAGACTCGTCTATCAACCCCAAATCTTGATAGATAATACTCCTCTCATAGTAGTAAGAAGCATATTCAGGGTTCGTGCCTATTGCCTCACCATATGCTTCAACAGCTTCCTCTAATCTACCGAGCTTAACCAAAACTTTGCCCTTCTCTTGCCAGATTCGATCATCATTACGATCCAGAGCCTGAGCCTTATCCAAATCCCTAAGAGCATCGTCTTCCTGACCTATATTTGACCTCGATATTGCCCTGTTCATATACAGTTTTGACGTATTAAGCCCGTTGGCTTCGGATATATCAAAATCTTGAATGGCGCCAAGAAAGTCCCTGAGATTATGCTTAGCTATACCACGGTTGTAGAAAGCATTACTGAAATCAGCCACTATATTTATCGCCTCATTGTACTCGTTTACTGCTTCCTGATAATCACCTAGATCACTGTGGAGATTTGCTAATGCGTAACGGTAATCCGGCTCCTGAGGACGCAACTGAATAGCTCTCTGATAATAACTTAGGGCTGACTCCCGATCACCCAGATCTCTATAGGCAATACCCAGATTATATAGTGCGTTCGGCATATTAGGATCAATGGATAGTGCGGATTCGAAATCTGCTATAGCTTGGGCATAATGACTCAGCGATGCATGTGCAACTCCCCTAGCGTAATAGAAGTCAGGGTCCCCCGGTAATAGATCAATAGCATGATTATACTGAAGTATGGCTTTCTGGAAATCACCTGATTGTCTCAGGACGACACCCTTAGCATAGTATGCAGCCGCGTAATCAGGATCAATACTAATTGATCGATCATAATCCAATAAAGCCTGATCAGAATTGCCAGTGTTTCTATAGGCTAAGCCCCTATAGTAATATCCAGTCGCACAATCTGGATTGACCCGTAAAGCATCATTGAATGCCGATATAGCTAAGTCTAGCATCCCACCTTGCATTAGTGCTTGTCCCCTAGCTATCAATTCGTACTCTTCGGGATATTCCGCCATAAATGTCACACGCCCATGAGTAATAGTTAAACCTAAAATAGTATAACTCACACAGTGAGTCAACAAACTAACCTACGTTAGGCTTCATATAAATCATAGTGTGACTGTGACATACCCAAGTGAGAATAAACTTGCTTGGCTGACAGATTATCCCTGTCCACGTACAACCTCAGGCCGCACACATTCCCCTCACGACCAGCCATATCCACGATCTTCTTGTACATTGCGCTATAAACACCCATACGTCGACGATTCGGTTCAACAAACACACTCTGTATCCACCAAAACCAGCCGTTTCTCCAATCACTCCACTCTTTTGTGATGAGAATCTGCCCAATCATCACCCCTTCTAGTTCGGAAATTAGATAGAAGCCTAGATTAGAGTCGGAAAGCACCGCAGCTATACCATGTCTCAAGTCAGCTTGATCCAAATAGATGCTTTCTGTTTCAAATGCCATCTCAGTATTAAACAGGGTAATATTATCTATGTCCCGAACAGTAGCCATTCTTAGGTTTATACCCTGATTACGCCTCTCCATAGCTTACCTTATCTATCAATGATTTATTCATATGCCTCTCCTATAAACATTATATTGACAGTCGCTATCACTGCTCCTATCGTAATACCACATATTCTTTAGTGCCACGGGGTGTAGACATATCCTCAACAATTAAAATTAGCAATGCCCGTTTCATTGTAACCTTGGATCCAGCCCGAAGAATCATAAAAAATGGTTCTCTAATAATTGACGGAACTGACATAACACATATAGGCCCTTCATCAGAGTTAGAAGATATTACTACCAGTCAGGTGATAGATGCTACCGACCTGGTTGTAACCCCTGGTTTTGTAAATTGCCACATGCATATCAGTTATGCGCATGCCGTTCGTGGCATCTACCCAGATCACATTGGGTCCCAATATCTCCCTACTGTATTTAAGCTTCAACAGGCTATGACGGACGAGGAAGAATACTACACTACCCTGTTAGGCATAACCGAACTGATAAAATACGGCACGACCTGCTTCCTAGACCCCGGCACCACAAAATTCCTTGATGTTTGTATGGAAGCTTACGAATTAACAGGCTCTCGTATAGTCATTGGCAGCAATGTAGTCGACAAGGAAAACCCTCTAAACATACCCGTCTCTAGTACAGGCGATGCTCTGAAAGAAATCGAACGTGTAATACAAACTTATAACAATTACCTAAATGGGATGGTCACTGCCTGGGCCATGCCTTTTGCGCCAGCTTACTGTTCTGACGGCCTTCTTCAAACATCCAAAGAGATTGCCGATAAATACGACACAGGGCTAACGTTACACTACAACAACTCTGAAGACTTCATAAATGAGACCATCATACGCACCGGCAAACGCCCAACCGAAGTGTTAGAAGATCTAGGACTTCTTGACTCTAATACTTTACTCGCCCATGGACTCGGCATACACGAGTCAGAATTAGCCCTATTGCGCGACAGTGATACGAAGATTGCGATTTGTCCCACCGCAGCTATCAAATCCGGAGCTGGAATATCTCACGGTTCTCTAATCCCGGAAATGTTAGACCTAGGGATCACTATTGGACTGGGTACTGACGCAGCGAACAATTCAAATCTCGTTGAAACAATGCGATCAATGTATCTATCCGCTGTGATATTTAAGGATGGACGGAACGATGTGAACATGGTCCCTGCGGAAACAGCTCTTGAGATGGCAACAATTAATGCCGCGACCGCTCTGGGACTGGACCACTCCATTGGGTCACTCGAAGTCGGCAAACGGGCAGACCTGGTAATGTTTGACACCATGCGTCCGGAATGGGGCTCTCTATTCAACCCAGTAAACAACCTGGTCTACAGCGCAGATGGAAGAAGCGTTAAGAATGTATTTATCAACGGTAGATTGGTAGTTGCCAACCATACCCCGTTATTTATAGACGAATCAGATTTAATCCGAAAAGTTCAGGCAATTGGTGAAAACCTCTTGAGCCGAACTAGATTAAGTTTTCCTTCAAAATGGCCCATAACCACAGACACTACTTGATCACTTAGCTGCCCAGCCCTTTTTGTCACGTAAATGTAACACATCTGTCACTCCCCCATGCAATCGACATTCTGATTAACCAAGCCCGCACTCAGTTTACATAATCTACGATATTATAGCATTCACTCTTTCGTACATTTCTTCGGATCCAAGCGATATCTTCTCTCTCTTGGCCAGAGCGCTGCTTTTATGCTGGTCTATCACACCCAGACAATCATGGATCATTTTTTCTATTTCATTTTGACCACTTGACCCTGGAGATACCTTCATATTGGCACAATTAGTAACGTCTAAAACGTAGTCCAACTCAGGCTGTCCAAAGGACAACTCAACACCTGATCTCTGCCTCAGATGTTCGCTCAGGTTACCAACCTTCATTGACAGTATATTCTTACCCTGAGCCTCTAATTCATTCATAGCGGCTCCTACAGCTTGATATGCAGCTCTGTAAGAAACACCTGCTTTCTGGATCAATAAGGCTATGATAGCAGTAGCTTGAGTCCCCTGTTCGGATGCCTGTTTCTCCATTTTTGCTGGATTAGCTTCCATGGTACGAATCGAACCCGTCGCAATTTGCAGCGAATTCCCAAGTTCTTCGCAAGAATTTAATAGATCTCTTATTAGCTCAGTACCGACAAAAGGTTCGTCTGAAGTGGTTTTAGTCATCGCAAAAGCACCGGTCAGTCTACCGAGTAATAGACCTCCGCCGGTAGCAGATAGCATACCTGGAGAGTAAGGTATCTTGCTTTGTACTGCTACGCTACTAGATATCGCATACTCAGGACCAAGATTCACAAGATCGAACTCCTTCGTCGAAAACGCTCGCAAATCCTGCCCCAATCTCGCGACAGCATTTCCTGTCATAGCCACCGCATAAAAAACCATTAATAGATAATCAAAATGCCTGATTATTTCACGTGCATTAGCGCCGATCCTATCAAATCCTAATAGCCGGCTTTCTAACTCTAGGTCGACTGAAAAATACGACCCAGCCCCAACTTCGGCTGATGAGGCACTTTCGTTGGTGTGATGATATCCGAGTTCGAAGGTG
Source organism: SAR202 cluster bacterium (assembly GCA_009392775.1). Next base: position 6,918 of record VFFT01000086.1, read on the forward strand.
TCCCAGATCCGTTGTAGGGTATAAACATGGGATAATAGATAGTGACCAAATGTAGATGCTTCAAGGGGATTCAAGTAAGCGTATGTGGGCATTACAACCCCCGCATACTCAGTTGCTCTCGCGACTAGAACTTCTTCCAATTCTATAATGTCGTCCAATTGGTCTAATATTAACTCTCGAGCTAGTATCCGTGTGGCTACCGAACGGTTCGTCGGGCTCGATCTTCCAATATGTATCCATCCGCTTACGGCTTCACCATACTTACCTCGCAGGTAATCCTCGGCCGAATGGACTCCGCCTAAAGACAATTCTTTCCGTGATTCTATTACACCTTCAGACTGCATCTCAATCAAACCCGTCAAAAGCTGCTTCGCGATATCATCAGTTACGAGACCAGACTCTCTGAGAGCCACTACATGAGCAACATCATATGCGTGCAATGCTTCCATAAATCTGGAGTTCTGAAGCACTTCTACATAATAATGTTGTAATAAATCCGCAGGCTCAGATTTAGTACGCGTACTGTGAAAAAAAGCCATGGTAAATACTCCTATGCAGTTATCGTTCCTCTTTAATAAAAAAGGGGACTGTTGAACAGTCCCCTTTTTACGCTAATCAGAGTACCTAGATTAGGACTCCGGTGCTGTTTCCTCTGTTGCAGGAGCGAGACACCTGAAATAACTTACTAGCCGCTGGAACCTGATTTGGACTACGGTCGCATCTGCACCAGTTACTTGCAAAGCATAGCTAGTACCATTCTGAGGACATATCCAGCCAGCCACGAATCCGCCACCTACTGCTGTTCCAGCTGGATCAAGAACTTTAAACCCGCCAAATAGTCCGCCCTGCCCACCCGACACAGGTATTGGTCCGTCATTTATACCTTCAAACGTAAGCCCTGGTTGTGCGTCTTTGAGACGGTTATAAGTATCAGCGACAGTTTGTTGAGGTGCACTTGCTGCGGGGAACCATGACAACATGGCAGATACACCTTCGTACGGAAAGCTAATCATACCCTGCTCAGGACTAGCTACGTCCTCGGTCCATCCAGAGAATTGCACTGGCACGTCTCCATCTAGCCTTAACCCAAAACCATAATCGAGTAGTACGGTATTTGCGGTTTCAGTAGGCACTTCCACCACGGCAGTAGGCTGGGGTACTGGAGTTGCAGTCGGTTCTGGAGCCGCCACTTCCTCAGTCACTTCAGCTGTCTCAACCGCTACATCAGGAACCGTAGCCTCTGGTTGTGCTCCACAAGCCAACGTTGCGGAGAGCATTCCAGTAATCAAAGTAATTGTCATCCATTTGTACATAGTCATATTTATTAATCAGATTCCTAACTTTATATCGTATTAAATTCTACTGTGTTCCTGCGGCCGGTACTTCACCTGCGGCTGGTACTTCACCTGCGGCTGGTATTTCACCTGCG
>VFFT01000087.1 GCA_009392775.1 SAR202 cluster bacterium
CAAAAAGTCTATCCAGGGTATAACGTTATGGGCACCGCTAAAGCTGCTTTAGAACATGAAGTACGGCAACTAGCTTCGGAATTTGGGGACTCTAAAATACGAGTAAATGCTATATCTGCGGGGCCTCTAGATACATTGGCAGCCCGAGGAATATCAGGATTTTTAGATATGAAAAAAATCCACGCGGACAAAGCTCCCTTGAACAGAAATATCACTGCGGAAGAAGTTGCTAAGACTGCTCTTTTTCTTTGTAGCGATATGTCTAGTGGGATAACAGGCACCATAATCCCGGTTGACGCGGGCTATCATATAATGGCCATTTAATCACATATTGAATTAGTTGGACAGCAGTCCCTTAAGGTGATCTAGGTCCTGAGAACTCTTGTCATTAAGTCCTAGAATTTTGTAGGATTCAGCGCGTTTTTCCCATGCCAGTGCATATTTGGAGTCAAGAGCAATTGACTTGGTGAATTGGTCTATGGCTTCTCTGTGACGGCCCTCTTCCGATAATCTGATTCCCAAATCAGTGAACCCTGCTGCGGTTGTTGGCCGTACAACGATAGGTGCCTGCGCCTCTTCAGATTGTTTTTTGTCTTCGACATGCCTCTCAGTAGGTGATATTTCTAGCTCACTTTCACTTCTTTCATATGTTTCTGCATCAGAGGTTGTACTAGTTATATGTGGCTGTGATTCGTATTCGACTGGTTCTGAAGATTTGGAGACAGGGTCTGATACGAGCTCAACAGGATCTGATGACACACTGGTATCAGAATATGGTTTGGCGAGTTCCCACCCACAATTAACACAATAGTTATAACCACCCATATGAGGAGCTGTGCATTTAGGGCAGATTATCTGGTCGGGTATAGATGTGTCCCCAACTGGTTTCGATGGCTTTAAAAATACTAGAATCAGTAATGGAGTTATTCCTAATATCGGTGGCAATGAAGGTAATAGCAATGTTGGTATAAGCATGAGTGCGAAAGTTAAACCTGCCCATACGAAAGGATTTCTACGTTTCGATTGGGCCATGCGTATAGACCAAAGAACGGCTAGGCCAAGAGATATGTAAAGCAGTATATCGTTCATTCTGGTAAATCTGGTGCGATGACTGTAAGGAAAGCCACGGGTAGGGGATATATTTAAACTAGTGGAAAATATTCCTTTACATAAAGTATACTAGCTCAGGCATAATTTGTAATGCCCAAAATAATGGCGATGATAGAATGTCTAGCCGGCCGCCGTATTCTAAAATAAAGAATAGAGCGGCCTTTTAACGCGAAAGACCAGAGGAACATTACAAACACTGATACGTATCTGGTGTGGAACGGGAAGAAGGAGAATAACATGGTCCAGATGACTCTGTCTGTATTGAAGGCAGACGTAGGCTCGATAGGTGGGCATACTAAGCCTTCAGATAAGATGATTCAAGCTACAGAGGAAGCGGCAGCCCAGGCCGTTAAAAGTGGGCTGTTAATCGATGCTTTTGTAGGACATACGGGCGATGATATATGTATTATCGCTTCGCATACAAACGGCAAAGACAATACGGACGTACATCAGTTCGCATGGAACACTTTTATAAAAGCCACTGATATAGCTAGAGAATATGGTCTTTACGGAGCAGGGCAAGACTTATTGGCTGACGCTCCGTCGGGTAACATTCGTGGTGCCGGACCTGCAGTAGCTGAGATTGAATTCGAACATGATCCGGTAAAGACTAATCCTATACGACCAGCAGAATCTTTTATGGTTTTGGCTGCTGATAAATGTGGTCCTGGTGCATATAATCTACCAATGTTTTTAGGGTTCGCTGACCCGATGTATTGTGCAGGATTGATGTTGCCTCGACTAAATGAAGGTTTTACCTTCAATATAATAGATATGGATAACACTGAGGGAGATAGCATAATATCTCTCAACGCGCCTGAGGATTACTACAAAATAACCGTGCTACTTCGAGATAATGAGCGATTTGGCATAGACTCGATCGTTTCGCGGCATACAGGTCAAGTTGCAGCTGCTATATCAGCTACAAGATTACACAACATAGCTGGTTCGTATACTGGGAAAGACGACCCTGTAGCTATAGTTAGAAATCAGGGGGTATTCCCTGCTCCTGAGGAGTTAATATCTCCTTATGCCAAGGCGCATTACATTGGGGGCGATGCTCGAGGCTCTCACACAATGCCTCTAATGCCCGTGCCAATAAACACACCGGTCGTGGGTATGTATTGTTTACCATTAGTGTCCTGTGTTGGTTTTTCATTAAGCGCGGATGGTAAGTTCTCGGATTCGTATGTTGATTTCTTCGACAATATGTCATGGGATCATGTACGTATTTTGGCCCAGCAAAAGGGCATAGAAATGAGGTCCCAAGGATGGTCTGGCCCGGCTATGTTGCCTTATGGGGAATTAGAATATTCGGGTTTCAGGCAAAGTATAGGAGACTTGGTAGACAGGTTTGCTTTTAGGAAGTAGGTATAGAAGAATCCCGCCGTTAGGCGGGATTCTTCTATTTTATTATCCCGTGGCGTCCCATTATATTTGCTAATTCTGCTATTCCATCTGTGATTGTTTTAGTATCTGGATGTCCAAAGCAGAGTCTGGCACAATTTGCTCCAGTTCCTTCAGGGGAGAACATAGTGCCATTTTGATAACCTACGCCTTCGTCAAATGCTTGTTGTTGGAATGCTGCTAGATCGGTGCCTTCTGGCATTCTCATCCAAATGTATAAGCCTCCACTTGGGACTGTCCATTCAGCAGAATTGCCGAAGTTTTCTCCAAGGGCAGATACCATCGCATCCCTTTTTACGCGTAGTGCCTGATTATGCTCGTCTATGTGGGAATATAGATTGCTACTTAGGTACTCTTGGACAGCTAAAGCAGCGAATTGGTTTGCGGCGCCTGCTTTGAAACTTAGCGCTCTTTCTCGTACTTCTTGAGGTGCCACTAGATAGCCTAGTCTCATCCCGGGTGCTACTATTTTGGAGAAAGACCCTACATACATTACCTGACCGGTGTCGTCTAGTGAGTGTATTGAGGTTATGTCTTCGCCTTCAAAACGTAGGTCTACGTAACAGTCGTCTTCTAATATAGGAATCCCGTGACTGCGTGTGATTTCAAGGATTTTCTTTCTACGGTCCAAAGACATAGTCCAACCAAGAGGATTTTGAAAACAGGGGATTGTATAAAGGTATTTTATAGGTTTATTTTCTGATTCGGCTTTTCGGATCACATCCTCTAATGCTTGAGGTATAAAACCATTGTCGTCACACGGAACACTTCGCACGTCTGACCCAAAGAGTTTCATTTGTCGTAATGTTCCCGAGTAAACGTATTCCTCTGTTAACACAACGTCTCCAGGATTAGTAAGTGCTTGTATTAACATTAGAATTGCTTCACCAGAACCGGAGGTTAGGACTATCTCTTCTGCTGATACGTGTATATCTCTATCTCTGGAGAGCTTTTCAGAGACGAGTTGCCTCAGTGCTGGCAATCCCAACGGGGATGGATAATAAGCCAAATCCCGACCTTCCCTATCTATCGCTGTTTTCAAGGAATCGATAAGTTCAGTTAGTGGTAGTGTATCGGGATCAGGATATGCTACTGCGAAATCATATTTCGCATGAAGATTTTCGCTCCTGGTACTAATTGGTGCATCCGCGGCGAATAACTTGCTGTAATTAAAAGCTCTTGATTCTGTCATGGGTCCTCCCAAGTCTTAAGTGGGTGTCAGTGTATATGGATATTATTCTACTGCGCAACTGAATAAGGTTATTCAACAGTTCTAAGAGACAAATCTCTTAGTTGGTTAGGTGATACTACATCAGGGGCTCCAAATAGTAGGTCTGACCCGCTTTGCGTTTTGGGAAATGCTATTACGTCTCTTATCGATTCCGAATTTGTCAGTATTGTCACAAGTCTGTCTATCCCTGGTGCTATGCCGCCATGTGGAGGAGCTCCATATTCAAAAGCTTCTAATATGTGTCCGAATAGCCCTTGTACTTGCTGGGTTGAGTATCCTAATACATTAAATATTTTTTCTTGCAGTTCTCTCTGGTGAATCCTAATACTTCCGCTCGCTAATTCAGATCCATTACATACTAGATCGTAGGCTTGAGATTTTATAGATCCTAAATCATCACCATCAAGAAGGTGTTCTGTTCCTGGGTTTGGGGAGGTGAATGGATGATGTGAGGAATCCCATCGTTTGGTTTGATCATCCCACTCGAATAATGGAAAATCTGTAACAAAGCCGAATGCCAGTAGATCTGGATCAACTAGTTGGTGTTTGTTAGCCATGTGTGATCTCATCGAGCTAAGCCAATTGTTGGCATCTTTTGGTTTTCCGGCCATTAAAAGTATTAAATCTCCAGGATTGGCCCCCATGCGTTCAGAGACTTTTGTAGTCCATTCTAAAGGCATTTTTATTCCAGGAGATAGTAGAACAGTATCCTCAGTTAACTTCCCAGATTCATCAGGTTGAAGCCTTATATGGCTCATCCCGCCCGCTCCGTACTCTTTTGCTGTTTCTTCTAGCCTCCGCATATCTGAGCCAGAGTAATTTGATTGAGAGGGCACCACAAACCCTTTGATGATACCTCCGCTCTCGATAGTGTTCAGAAAAACTCTAAAATCTGTCTCCTTGGCGAGGTCAGTAATATCTGTCATCTCTAGCCCGTATCGCCAGTCAGGCTTGTCGCTACCGTATCTGTCCATAGCTTCGGCGTAATCCATACGTATAAACGGCTTTAGAAGCTTTTTTTCTGGGCAGATGGATTCTATCATCCCTGTGTATAAATCTTCAGTTAATTTCAGGATGTCCTCTTGTTCGACGAAGCTCATCTCAAGGTCAAGTTGTGTGAACTCCGGTTGTCTGTCGGCTCTTAAATCTTCGTCTCGGAAACATCGGGCTATTTGGAAGTAGCGTTCTATCCCAGCAACCATCAGCAGTTGTTTCAATTGCTGTGGCGATTGTGGCAGAGCATAGAAGTTCCCTTTTTGCATTCTACTAGGCACCAGAAAATCACGTGCGCCCTCTGGAGTGCTTTTGATTAAGATGGGTGTTTCAATTTCAAGAAAATCGTTAGAATCCAGGAAATCTCTTATGTATTTAACCACTTTGTGACGTATAGCTAGATTCTTTTGCATTACGGGACGTCTTAAGTCCAGATACCGATATTTCAATCGAAGACCTTCGTCAGCCTCTAAATCGTCAGTAATATAAAAAGGAGGAGTTAAGGAAGAATTTAATATTATTATTGATTCAGCAATAATTTCGACTTCGCCTGTCTCCATTAACTGGTTCTCAGACCCAGGAGGCCTTTCTGAAACAACGCCAGTGATTTCTATGACCCATTCAGACCTCAATTGGTCTGCGGTGGAATAAGAATCTGGATATATCTCGGGGTTGAAAACTATTTGTGCTATGCCGGACCTATCACGTAAGTCAACAAATATTATGCCGCCGTGGTCGCGTCGGCGTGCTACCCACCCGGATAGGGTAACAGTCTGTCCCACATTTTGTTTATTAATTTGTCCACAATTTGTAAGTTTCAGGGGGTACTCTCCTATCGTCTGGGAAGTAGTTTTAACATATAGATGTTAGTTATATGTTTGTAATCTCTTCCATTAAATTAGTGAAGGGATCATCAGGTTTGATAACAGCATTTGCAACGGCTTGCCGCAAGTCTGATGGGTTGTTTACCGGCGGGATACATATGTTTCCTACACATACATGTGCTTTTGTAGATGTAGATGTGACAACCAAGTTAAGATTAATGTTTGGCTGAGGTATTCGAGATGCTTCCCTGATCAATTCGGTTGTCTCTTGGTTTTCGCATTGGCCTTCCACCGTAATCTCTACTGGATCATTGAGTAAGATATCTAAACATAAACCGTAGAATGCGGCATGTTCTCCATAATTGCCATTTGTCTCTACAAACGCACTCAAAGTGCGGTAAGCCATATCATAGTAATCCCTGTTCCCTGTAGCATTATACAGTTTAACCAGGCTCTGAGCAGCGATTAAATTCTCGGGGAGATGCTTTTCTCGGATTCTTACGAAACCTATAGAATCAGCATCCCGAACTCGATCGAAGAATGCTCCTTTTTGCTCATCATAGAACATCTCGATCATTTGTTGTGCCACCGAGGCCGCTCGATCCAGATACTGCTCTGATGCATCAGTGTATATCGCTCCGTCAGCCAAGGCATTTAAAAGGTAAGCCCAGTCCGATAGTAGCCTATTGCTAGACCTCAAATCTGGACCTTGTGGTGAGTAAGCGTGGAACAAATTGTTGTTTTTCGCCATCTCATCTACCCTGTCGAGGATAGTGATTCCTATAGTGATCGCATCAGGTCGGCTAAGTTTCCACCCACATTCAAGCAGCATTGATGCTGCTGATGCACTTGAGTGACTATAGCAATACGGGTCAGGAGTAGGGGGGATTTCGTTTATGCGATTATCTTCGGACAGTCCGAAGTAATCAGAATGAGCTCCTTGGCTACCGCGGATGCCCCCAGCTGCAGGATCGAACAAGTCTTCCAAAATGTAATCCAAGGTTGATATAGCTGTTCTTAGATACGAATCTTTCCCTAGTAAACTGTATGCCTCTGTGTACACTTGGACTAAACCAATATTATCTTCCAGCATTTTTTCATGCTGTACATTATTCCAATCCCTAGATCCTGAATACCTGAAAAACCCCTTGCCGTGACGATCCATAATTCCCTCTGTGATCATATTATCGAGGGTTTTTTCAAGCATGATCATATAGAAAGGTTCTTGAGTTGTCCGGTATAAATGAGAGACGAATTTCAGAATAGGGGCACTAGGGAACTTTGGATTATCTCCGAATCCTCCGAAGACCGGATCATACGTCCCTGCAGTTTTACGAGCGATCATATCCACTAATTCTAGACTGATAGGAGATGTGGACTCGACTTTGGATACCTCTGATTGGCGTTGTCGTATTTGGTTGTTGCAATGGTCGTAAATCTCTGTTTTTTGATCTTTGTAAGCTCTCTGAATCTCACCGAGCATTGGGAGCAACTGATCTGGAGGGAGATAAGTTATACCTGCTATGGAACCGCCATGAGGAGTTAGAAAGACGGTTGAAGGCCATCCGCCTACATTGTATCTAGTATTGATGTCAGGTTGATGGTCGTTATCAACTCTTACAGGAATGAAGTTTTCGTTTATATATGCCGCTATCTGGTTATCTGCGTAAGTAGTGTCGTCCATCACGTGGCACCAATAACACCATACTGCGTGTATAGACAGCAGAACAGGCTTGTCAGCAGACTGAGCTGTTTTAAAGCTGTCTTCTGACCAGGGAAGCCAATTTACATTTTGATTCAAATCTTGGATGTGGACGCCCTCGTAGCTGGTTTGGCTATATGTTTAATAATACATTGTTTTAAATACGAATCCGTACAATCTACTATTGTAATAGTGTATTCCAAATCAGCAACAACACAAGCATAGTTAAATCTGTTTTTCAAACCGTGAATAATTATACAATTTCTGAAATAATGAGTAAAAAGAAATTGCAATCAATATTATTAATGGTTATACGGGTCGTATAGCTCAGCGGATTTTTAAATAGGAGAACTGATCTAAATAGATATGCGCTCAAATTTTAAACCAATACGTATCACACTTGTTCTTGTAGGGTTAACGGTGTTTTTGCTTGCGTGTGGCAATCAGTTGCAAATGGAGACTGTCGCTAATGATATTGAAGGTTCTGCTACTGGTAGTATCGAAGGTGAGACTGGTGCTGCCCTTACTGAAGATGATCAACCGCACACTCAGGAACCTGTCCCAACCTTAGATGCAGCACTTATTGTGGCTGCTCAGGAGAAAGTTTTTGTAGACACCTATAAGAAAGTTGTTCCATCTATAGTTCAGATCAGAACCTCTCGTAAAATAGATGATCCGTTGCAGGCGATGCCTTTTAATTTCGAAGGTGCACCTGATGATCTGTTCCAACGTAGTGGAGGGTCAGGATTTGTTTGGGATGAAACCGGTCATATTGTGACTAACCATCATGTCGTAGTCGATGTGGATAGAGTGACTGTTATGTTCTACGATGGGAGTGAATATGATGCCGAATTGCTCGGGAGTGATCCTGATTCGGACTTAGCTGTCTTGGCGGTAAATTATGTTGATCAAATACCCAATGCTGTAGCTCTCGGTAATAGTGGAGATGTAGCTGTAGGTCAGATTGCTATAGCGATTGGCAGCCCATTCGGTCAGGATTTTAGTATCACGAGTGGGATAGTTAGTGCTGTTGGCAGGACCATAAGGAGTGGGAATAGCCAATTTTCAATACCTAAAGTACTCCAGACAGATGCTCCAATTAATCCAGGTAATTCAGGTGGGCCTTTGTTAAACAGAGTTGGAGAGGTTATTGGTGTAAATACTCAGATTATCAGTAACACTGGAGCCAGTTCCGGAATAGGATTTGCGGTCCCTGTAGACGCTGCCAAAAGGGTTATTCCCGAACTAATATCCAATGGCACGTATAAATATTCGTGGCTTGGTATAAGTGGCACATCCTTAACTCCAGATATTGTGAAATTACTGGACTTAGAGGCAAAAACTAGCGGTGCATTAGTGGTAGAGGTGATGCCGGATGGACCTGCCGACCTGGGTGGGTTAAAACCGAGTGATACGGTGGTGACCGTGGAGGGGTTGGATTATCGGTTGGGTGGCGACATTATAGTTGGGGTTGATGGTACAGACATAGTGGATATGGATCAATTGATCTCTTATCTCATCGAGAATACTCAGGCAGGTGATTCTATTAATATTGAAGTTATAAGAGACAGTTCAAGTGAAATGGTGACAGTTGTTCTTGGTGAGAGGCCCTAGATTCCTCAGAGTAATCTAAACCTCTATATTTTCTATACAGTTATTCACAGCTTTAACAACTGTTGCAAATTCTTGAACAATATCCGGTCTTTTTCTTCTCTTGAAAGAGATGATAAACTCTCGATCCACCCTGACGGAGATGGATCCCAAGAAACGAATGGCCAGTCACTCCCTAGTACTACCTTGTCGGATCCCACCTGATCTATCAAGAATCTTAGTGTGGATTCGTTCATGGTTATACAGTCGTAATATAACTTGCTCTGGTATGAGCTAGGTGGACTGCTGATTATGTGAGAGCTTGGTCTTTCTCGCCAACCTCTATCAATTCGATTCATGAGAAAACAAGCGGGTCCACCGCCATGGGCTATACAAATTTTTAAATCTGGAAATCGATCGAGTATTCCGCTACATATTATCGTGGCAGTGATGATTGCATCATCCAATGGCACACCTACACTGTTCGGCAAAGAATATCTATCAATTCGGTCTGCTAGAAAGTTGTGTTGGGGTTGAGGGTGATAAAATAGGATCGCTCCAATGGATTCTGCGGCTTCGAAGAATGGCAAAAACTCCGGTTCATCCCAGTTTTTGCCGTTGATTAGTGTATCGACCTCAGCTCCTTTGAGCCCTAGATGGTTAACAGCCCTTTCGAGTTCTTTAATAGACGAAGGAATGTCTTGTAGAGGTAGTGTGCATAGTCCAGAGAATCTGTCTGGCCATTGTTTTACCATTCCAGATATTTCGTCATTAACTTCTTTGGCTTGCGCTATTCCTTCTTCTAGAGGCAAATGATATCCAAGGATCTGGGTATGGATGGAAACAACTTGCATATCAGTATTTTGTGCATCCATATCTTCAATACGGTTTTCTGGAGTAAGCTTAACTTTCGGGGCGATTCTACCTATCTTGCCTTCCTTAATAAAGAGGTCTGTTTTATCGGGTGTGTTGTAACGTATCCCGTACCACTCATTGCCTGCGTCTAATGCTCGCCACATCGCTTGTGGGACGAGATGAGCATGTATATCTATACTTTTCATATAACCTCTGTTGAGCTTTTCTTAGAATCCCGCTTCAACCCCTTCTGTCACAATTACACCTGAACTAATCAAGTGTGGTAGTTCTTCCAGCATGTTGTAATCCTTCATAATTGCATCTGCGTTAGAACCAGGTCTTTGGGCAGGTATCCCGGGTTCTACCGGAGTCATTGATAATCTCGGGGATGGTCCTGAAGTAGTGACTAGACCTATATCCCCATGATCCCTTGTTAGGGTCAATCCATGCGATACCGCCCATGGATGAGACATTACGTCTCCGACGCTATTTAGGACTTCATGGGCACCTATTCCTATTTCACTTAACTTTTCAATCCAATAAGATACGGGCCTTGATACGAACCGGCTTTCCAGATTGTTTTTTAGGCTTTGAATATCATTGGGCAACTCCAGAAAATGACATATCGACGGAATGTTGTCTTCTTTAGCCCCTAAGAAAAACCATCCATCTGCAGCTTGATATGCCCTATGAATTAGAGATGATCCTAAAGCATTAGGTCCACTAGGCTCATCCCAAACCTTACCGTCATAAACTTGTAAGAATTGGGACTGAAGAGTGCTGGCAGTGTATGCTAGTGATGAGTCTACGTGTTGTCCTTCTCCTGTACGTTCACGGTGAAGCAATGCAAGAGCCACCCCGTAGGCTCCCATAAACCCCGTTCCGTAGTCATTAACTGGATTTGCCTGGGAACCGGGTTTTCCATCACCACCTGATCTTCTCATCATGCCGGTTGCTGCTTGGGCTATGCTTTCGTGGCCGGTGAGGTTTGCCCACGGACCTGTCTGGCCGTATGCGTTGAGAGATGCGTAAATAATGTCTGGCTTAACCTTTTTTAAGTCTTCATATCCAAGACCTAATTTATCTAATGAGCCTAGCCGGTAATTCTGCGCTACGACATCTGAATTCTTTACCATATTTATAAATGTTTGTTTGCCGTCATCTGATTTCAGGTCTAGCAATAAGCTTCTCTTTCCCCGGTTGATATCGTAATGCCTTTCGATATGATTACCTCTGTAGGGATTATCTATTTTAACGACGTCCGCGCCATATTCTGCTAGGGTTCTACCCATAGTAGGTCCGGATAATACAATGCAAAGATCAAGAACTTTTATGCCTTGCAGGGCTTTGGTAACCAGTTGATTAGGATTAGCGTTTGTAGGTTGTTTTGGTCTAAGTTCAGATAAGATCTGAGTTCTGTGTTGATTGGGCCTAGGAGCAGGTGATTTCACTGTCCCGGGAGTCAGAGACATCCGTACGTTGAGACCCGGTTGCAGCATATCTCCATAATTAGGATCAGTTATCTTTATAGCCGCTTCTGATAGCCTAGCCTGATCTGAACGTAGCCATTCTTCTCCTGTTAAACAAATTGCTGCTTCGCTCCCAGCGTCAGCCATTAATTGTTCCCAATCTAGGGATGTCCTGCTCGCAAACAATTGACGGGCGCGTGTTTTCAGTTGCTCTTTTGCTCCCTCATCCAGCTTTTGGGCTCGGTCAGTCCATTCTTCACCCCATGAGGTTACGCCCGCGGCGTCTAGGAAATCGTTCCAGTTTTTGTTGCTGGTTCCGCAAAATCTCAGCCAGCGTCCGTCTTTGCACTGATAGGTGTCTGTCCAGCTATTTCTTACCGAGGGTACCCATTGCTGTTGGTAATCTTGCTGCGGGTTTGCGCTGATTTGGTCGTTGGATTGATTATGTATTTTGGCTCCAAACACGCCGATCGATTGGAACATACTGTCAAAAAGTGGTACCTCTATGCGTTGACCCAAGTTACCTTTCTCACGGGCGTTCAATGCCATGGTTATCGCTGTTACCGACTGAAACGCCCCGTATACAGATGCTATTGGTATCGCTGTGTATTTAGGTTGGTTAGTATCTAAATCAGCAGCGGCAGCAGCAAGATTACTCGTTCTATAGGTAGCGGTAGCAGCACCGATAATACCTTCGTAAGCTGGCATGCTGGCTCTTGGATCATCTGATGCGAATCCTGGTATGGAACAGTAAATTAGGCTTGGGTTAGAGTCAGTCATGGCTACTGGGCCTAACCCTAGTCTATCCATAACACCTGGTCTAAAGTTCTCAATGACTACGTCAGCGGATTGAATAAGTTTTCTAGCTGTATCTAGATCGGAAGAAGATTTCAGGTCAAGGAGAATACTGCGTTTGCCCCTGTTCCACGTAGCGTTGGCCGGGGTATCCCATCTAGGACCACCTGGAGGGTCTACTTTAATGACGTCAGCCCCTTGGTCCGCGAGAAGCATCCCTGTTAATGGACCAGCGATATAGTGGCCGAAATCAATGATTCTAATATGTTCTAATGCGCTCGCCATGCAATAAATCCTTTTGGTAATTTTGTGTCTGATTATCCTGCTCGGACACCATCAGTCAAAATGATCCCATTGTCTACTAGTCTTTGGAAATCATCTCCGAGGTTGTGGTCATTTAATATGCTTTGGGCATCGGAACCCGGTTTGGGTGCAGGTCTTCCTGGCGCAACAGGTGTCCGAGACAATCGGGGAGATGGGCCGCAAGTAGTAGTCATCCCTATCTCGTCATGTTCCCTTGTAAGGCTAAGTCCATGAGAAGTTACCCAGGGATCTTCCATTAGTTCTCTTACTTTTGTTACGACCTTTTGGGCTCCTATTCCGTTGCTTGAGAGTTGGCTGACCCAATTATCTACAGTGTTGCTTAAGAACCGTTCTTCTAGCGAAGACTCCAATCCATCATCTGAAAGAGCCTGTATATCGGACAAACCTGATATCTGTGACATGTTGTATATGTCGGATTCACGAGCTCCTAAAAAGAACCAGCCATCTTTGGCCTGATACGCCCTGTGTAGTGGCGAAGAACCGAGGCAATCTTGGCCGTGCGGCTCATCCCATTTCTTGCCTTCGTATATCTGCATAAACGGGGATTGCAAAGTCATTGCCGTATAGGCGAGAGCCGCATCTATGTGTTGTCCTTGCCCCGTTCTTTGTCTATGCAATAGTGCCAGTGCAACACCGTAAGCACCCATGAATCCTGTTCCGTAGTCGTTTATTGGATTTGGCTGAGAAGTGGGCTTTCCTGTTCCTCCAAATCTTCGGGTCATTCCGGCGGTAGCTTGGGCAAAACCTTCATGACCGGGTCTTCCAGCCCAAGGCCCAATATGACCATAGGCGTTGAGAGATGCGTATATCAGGTCTGGTTTGTATTTCTTTAGATCCTCGTAACCTAGCCCCAGCTTTTGTAGAGATCCTGCACGATAATTCTGAGCAACCACATCGGTATCCTCAAGCATCTTTAGGAATATTTCTCTACCTTCGTCGGTCTTCAAATCAAGGAGTAAGCTTCTCTTGCCCCTGTTTATGTCGTTATGCCGTGCAATAGTAGATCCTCGTTGAGGATTGTCTATTTTAATCACGTTGGCCCCGTATTCAGAAAGGGTTCGCCCCATCGTTGGTCCAGCTAATATGATGCACAGGTCCAAAACTTTTACACCTTCAAGGGCCTTACTCATCATCTGATCTATTGGAGTCTCCCTGCGATGCCTAGCCAGTTTTAATTCTTCTAGAATGTCGGACTTGTGTTGATCTGGTAACGGGGCGGGGCTGCCGATATTACCAGGAGTTTCGGATAAGCGCACATTTATTCCTGGTTGGAGCATTTTGCCTAAATTGGGATCATGCACTTCAACAGCCATTTGTGCTTCTCTAGCGTGAGGATGGTTAAACCATTCTTCACTAGTTCTGCATACTGCCCCTTCGCTACCCGCTTCGGCAATCAAATCTTCCCATTCTTGAGCTGTTCGGGTTAGAAATAGCTCATCAATACGAGATTTAGCCAAAGAAGCGAATTCTTTATCAGATATTGATTTTTCGAAGTCAGTTAACCCTTCGGAATCCCATGAAGTTATTCCTGCTAGCTCAACAAACTTTCTGAAATTCTGATTTCCTGGACCGCCGAATCTGACCCATGTGTCATTTTTGCATTTGTAGATCCCGCCCCATAGTTCTTGTAATTTTGGTTCAGAAGGTTTTGCCGAGTGTACAGTTACTCCAAATCTACCGATCGATTGGAACATACTGTCAAAAAGTGGCACCTCTATGTGTTGACCCAGATTACCTTTCTCACGGGCGTTCAATGCCATGGTTATTGCTATGGAAGATTGAAACGCCCCGTATACAGATGCTATTGGTATCGCGGTATACCTTGGGCGACTATTATCGGTCATCGTAGAATCATCTGACGTTCTATAGGTAGCGGTAGCAGCACCGATAATACCTTCGTAAGCTGGCATGCTGGCTCTTGGATCATCTGATGCGAATCCTGGTATGGAACAGTAAATTAGGCTTGGGTTAGAGTCAGTCATGGCTACTGGGCCTAACCCTAGTCTATCCATAACACCTGGTCTAAAGTTCTCAATGACTACGTCAGCGGATTGAATAAGTTTTCTAGCTGTATCTAGATCGGAAGAAGATTTCAGGTCAAGGAGAATACTGCGTTTGCCCCTGTTCCACGTAGCGTTGGCCGGGGTATCCCATCTAGGACCACCTGGAGGGTCTACTTTAATGACGTCAGCCCCTTGGTCCGCGAGAAGCATCCCTGTTAATGGACCAGCGATATAGTGGCCGAAATCAATGATTCTAATATGTTCTAATGCGCTCGCCATAGCCCCCCTCAAAATCGATAAATTTCTTATGATCGTACGCTTGAAGCTTTGCCCAATAATGACATCAAGTTGGAGATGTCGTCTACATCTTCTAGATTGTGGGCTAATTCTATTACTTGCTTGGTTTCACTATCCGATATAGCTCTGGATATGCAATCTACTACCTTGTCCAGCCTCTCCGATGCGTTCATTGGGTTTTTGGCAGAGCCCTTAAATGAAACGCATTCGTCCTTGATTTCTGTGCCATCGTTGAGTACCGCTGTAACCGCGACAGTTCCTGAGGTTGGTCCTTCTGGGTCCACCTTTATCTTCGGCAGTGTGGTTTCCATGTCTGAAGCAAAGCGTCTTTCATCAGTAAAACTGTCTATATTAACCCTGCCGTCTAGAAGTGCTGCAGCTGCGCAATATTCTACGCTGAATTTACCGTCAAGACCGGTTAATGGAATAGGGCCAGAATGACCTCGACCTCTCCTGTGGATAGTGACAGACTGTACCATATCTGCGTTTAGCGAGTTGTTTTCACGAAGGTTTAGAACGGCCTCTATCGGATTTTGCATGTAAACCTGTGCGGGGAACCGCTTAATATCAAATCCTGGATCAGTCAGTCTGTACGATGTTCCGAGTCCTTTTAATAGTATGTCCCAATCAAATACACCTTGAAACAATCCGGCGGCGTACCCGACAGAAGACTCTAATGGCTGTTCACTGCTTGTGTAACCCTTTTCTGCCAGAATGGCGGATTCAGCGCCCATCCTAGCTGCATTACCAGGATGTGTTGACTTGACCATTGTGCCGGTGTTGGCGGTGAGTCCGCCGGTTCGGGAAGCGGCTATACCCAGGGCCATTAGCGTTTTCTGTGGGTCTAGAGATAATACCTTAGCACTCGCAGCAGCTCCACCTAGAGGCCCTACTAGAC
>VFFT01000088.1 GCA_009392775.1 SAR202 cluster bacterium
GTTATTGCGGGCGGCGTCGAGAGTATGAGCAATGCAGAATTTTATGTAAACGAATCTCGCTGGGGAGCACGATTTGGCTCAGTACAATTTCATGACCGACTGGAACGGGCACGTGTAACAATTGCACCTGAAGAACGCTTTGGACCCATACCCGGGGGTATGGTTGAAACTGCCGAAAATCTAGCAAAGAAATATGAGATATCAAGAGAAGAGCAAGACGAGTACGCTATAAGAAGCCATCAAAGGGCATCAGAAGCCATGGAATCTGGCAAATTCGACAAAGAAATCGTATCAGTATCAGTTCCTCAGAGAAGAGGTGACCCAATAGATTTCATAACTGACGAAAATCCTCGTCCTGGTACTAACATGGAAAGTCTTGCAAGGCTGCGCCCAGTTATGAAAGATGGATCGGTAACCGCTGGAAATGCAAGCAGCCAGAACGATGCCGCATCAGTTTGCATGGTAGTAGCGGAAGATAAACTCGAGGAACTAGGCTTGGAACCCATGGGATACCTAAAGGGTTGGGCAGTAACCGGTTGCCACCCTGCATATATGGGCATCGGCCCAGTACCGTCAGTTAACAAACTAATGGATAAGCTTGGCCTAACACTTGATGATATGGACCTAATTGAACTAAACGAGGCATTTGCTTCACAAGTGTTGGCCGTACTTAGAGAATGGAAACTACCCAACGAAGACATACTCAACGTGAATGGTTCCGGTATTTCACTAGGGCATCCTATAGCTGCGACCGGTGCAAGAATTCTAACTACTCTCCTTCATGAAATGGAAAGGAGGGACGTGCAATTCGGACTTGAGACAATGTGCGTCGGCGGTGGTCAGGGAGTAGCAGCTATATTTGAACGCGCCTAATTACCCTTCGTTGGCTAATTTAGTAATCCGGAAGATCTAATCGGAGCAAACAATGTCGATAAAATCAGATATAGCAGATGTATTAGTCATAGGAGCGGGCGCTTCAGGAGGTGCATTCTGCTGGAGCTTATCAGAGTCTGGAGCAAAGGTAGTATGCTTAGAACAAGGCGGATGGGTTCCACTAGATGCATTTCCAACTGACAAAGCTGAAAGTGCTATCAACTGGCAGACCGATTTCAACCCGAACCCAAATCTGCGGCAGTTGTCCGAAGACTACCCCGTAGACGAGACCGAGACACCCATTTCACCACTGATGTATAACGCGGTAGGGGGAAGCTTAATACACTGGGGATCTCATTTTCCAAGATTTCATCCTTCCGATTTTAAGGTTAAAACCCTTGACGGAGTAGCAGATGACTGGCCTATGACCTATCAAGAACTGGAACCTTATTACGACCTTAATGACAATATGCATGGCGTCTCTGGTCTCAAGGGAGACCCCGCTTACCCTCCGAAACCAACTAGACCTACCCCTCCGTTAGCATTAGGTCATTCAGGTGAGGTCCTTGCTCGTGGATTCAACAAATTAGGATGGCACTGGTGGCCATCTGATAATGCGATACCATCGGTAGAATACGATGGCAACAGTCCTGATCACGGCGGCTACTTAAGATCAATGACCAGTTCAGATATAGTTTATTGGCCAAAAGCCTTGAGAAGAGGCGTGCAACTAAAAACTTATTCTCGGGTGAGGGAGATTCTCGTTGACAAAAGCGGGAAAGCCTCAGGAGCCATCTACTACGATAAAAATGGCGATCTACAGATACAAAAGGCCAGAGTGGTAGTTATGGCAGCCAACGGTGTAGGGACAAGTCGTATACTCCTTAATTCGAAATCAGGATTATTTCCAGAAGGATTGGCTAACAGTACAGGTCTAGTCGGGAAAAACCTGATGCACCACCCGTGCGGGATGGTTGTGGGGTTATTTGAAGAGTCTTTCGAATTTAAGGGAGGACCAAGAGGCAGTTCCATGTTAAGCCAGGAATTTTATGAAACTGACTCGAACCGTGATTTCGTCAGAGGATATGATCTGCAAGTTTTGGGTAGTGAACAAGCTCCATTAGCATCCGCACTAGGAGGACTATTGGGATTACCCGTCGTTTGGGGACAAAATCACCATGACGAGTTCGCCGAAAGGTTCAGGCACACCATAGGTATCTCAATAATGACGGAAGACTTGCCTGAAGAGCATAATCAAGTGCGCCTAGATCCAATACACACCGATAGTCACGGGATACCTGGGGCAAAGATCAATTACACTGTCAGTGACAATACACACCGTATGCTAGACCACGGTCTTGAGCGAGCGTCAGAAGTGCTTAAAGCTGCCGGGGCGACTAAGATTATGTCTGCCCATATTCGTCGGAATTGTGGATGGCACTTACTCGGCACAGCTCGCATGGGAGATGATCCTGAAACGTCTGTAGTAGACCGCTGGGGAAGATCACATGATGTATCGAATTTATTCATTATTGACGGTAGTATATTTACAACTAGTGCGTGCATTAACCCGACCTCTACCATAGAGGCTCTCGCCTTACGAACAGCGGATTATCTAAAAGGTGAGGGAAGTGCTACTATCGGGTAACCCTAGAGTAGGCCTTATACTACGGGCAATAGAGAAAGGGTTAACATTAACTAACTTGACACCCCAAATACGTTTACGTAGGATTACCGGGATCACAAGTAACGAGATTTCAATCTCAATTAAAGAGGTATGAACATGGCAGATATTTATGGAGAGGGTAACTTTCAATATAGGTTCGTAGAAGACTGGATCAAATTGCCAGACGGTATGAAACTATTAGAATGCCCCGGAGTAGCAGTAGACGCGGAAGATCGAGTATTTATACTAACCCGTGGAGAACACCCAATAATGGTGTTTGACAGAGACGGTAATTTTATACGGTCATTCGGTGAAGGGTTATTTAGCGACAATCGAACTCACGGACTGTACTACAGTCCTGCTGATGGAACATTATTAGCTGCCGACGACGGAATACATACCATACAAAAATTCACTCCTGACGGCGAGAAAGTCATGGAAATCGGCGAACGAAACCACCCTTCTCCTCGTTGGAGTGGCCAACCTTTTAACCGGCCAACTTCCGCAGCAATCAGACATAGTAATGGCGATATATACATCTCAGACGGGTACGGCAACTCAAAAATTCACGTTTACACTAGTGATGGCCAATATAAATTCTCATGGGGAGAACCAGGAATCGATGCAGGGCAATTTATCAGACCACATAACATAGTATTCGACGACCAAGAACGAGTATATGTAGTAGACCGTGAATGCCACAGGATACAGATATTTGATCCGGAAGGAAACTTCCTTACAATGTGGAGCAATATACATAGGCCCGATTCGATGGTTCTATGGCAGGATCATGTATATATTGGGGAACTAAACGGTATGGGCGGAGTCGACGATGCGCCTGGCCTAGGGCACAGAGTAAGCATATACGACCTCGATGGTAACCGTGTTTGCATGTTCGGTGACAAAGACGAGGGAGAGGGACCAGGTCAATTTATAGCACCTCACGGTATAGCAGTTGACTCTCATGGAGATATTTATGTAGCCGAAGTCTCCTTCACAATCAGAGGGTCTCATATGGACCCACCTAGAGAACTCCGTAGTTTCTCAAAATACGAACGAGTCTGGTAATGGCTAAAGAGGCCGGTTTCAAAGAGACCAAACCGGCCTCTTAGCTTAGAATTGTATTAGCATTATGAGCGAATCTAACCAAGATACTACAAGCATTCATATAGCTGATCCCATCAACGGTTTTGAAATAGGCTACGAACTTGGGTGGACTGACGGCCTCCCGATTGTACCTCCAACCGATTACAAGGTTTCAGAATTTTTAGCCCACTCCAACCTAAATGGCGATGAGGTAGTCGGAGAAATACCTGAGCGTCGCCGAGAAATTACGTCCCGTAAAATCGCGGCGAACGCAGTGATGGCCGGTTGCCTGCCAGAATATTTTCCTGTAGTTCTAGCCGCTAGCAAGGCAATGCTTGAACCCAAGTTCAACCTTGTCGGCCCATCGTCAAGCCTAGGTGGTGCAGCGATACTCGTGATAGTAAATGGTCCTATAATAAATCAGATTGGGATAAATTCACGAGGAAATCTATTTGGACCAGGGAACAGGGCAAATGCTACGATTGGAAGGTCTATACGCCTCGTCCTTATGAACGCCTGCGCAGCCGTACCAGGTCTGTTTGATCGAAGCGTCATCGGACATCCTGGAAAGTTTTCCTACTGTATCGGTGAGGCACATGCAGAAACACACTGGCCTGGATTACACGAAGAACGCGGTATATCCTCAGATTCTAGCGCCGTCACGGTATTTGCTGCTGAAGCTCCTAGGCAAGTCAGAGCAGTAGGAGATCCTGAAGCAATACTGTATTCAATAGCTGACGCAGCTTCATCACTAGGGACTTCCTTGTCTACTAGCGGGTCAGTCTCAGACAAATCAGTGGGTATAAGACAAGGAGAAATAGCTGTGACAATTGCTGGAGACAGCAGCTTATGGTCGCAATGGACTAAGCAACAGGTCAAAGAAACTCTGTATTCACAAATTAAGCGATCCGTTGCAGATCTGAAGAAAGCTAAAGTCTTCAAGGGAGACCTAGTAGAAGCAGACGAACGTACTTTTATTCCACTGCTAGAATCTCCCGATGACATTTTGTTACTTTTTGCTGGAGGGGAAGAGGCCAATTTCTCTTCGGTAATCCCCAGCTGGGGACCAAAGGTAGCATCAACGGCTGCTACGGTACAGATCGAGCTATAAATATATTTATCATCCTTACTATGGAGTGTCGAAACTATAATGAACACCGTTAACTACACCCTCATAAACCCGACAACAACTGCTAAGGTCCCTGATTTTAACGGAGCTCAAAGAATCCCAACCCTCGCTGGAACCACATTAGGTATCATTGACGATAGTAAACGCAACGCAGACGTTTTATTGGAAGAATTGGCAGAGGTATTGATCAATCGATACGAAATATCTAACGTAATTTGGCACAAAAAACCAAGTGCTTCGAGACCCGCTGACCCAAAAGAAATCAATAACCTGGCAGCAAAATGCGACTCAGCTATAATAGCCATTGGTGATTGAGGATCCTGTAGCGCGTGCAGTGTGCACGATGGTATTCATTTAGAAAAAGCAGGGATCCCTTCTGCCACAATTTGTACAGATAGGTTCATAGATACTGCTTCAGGAATGGCCAAAATGTGGGGTGCAGAAAACTACCCTACCATATTCACTAAACACCCAATTGAAAACCTGACTAGAGATCAACTGCGTTTACGCATGGAAGAACTCGCGTCCGAGGTAGTGACTATACTCACAGGAACCTAATTACCGCCATTAGACCTATTCATAAAATTTGGAACGGAATTAGTTATTGGATAACTGATATCACAGGTAATACAACTAAGACTCCCAGTAATGATATCGTCCTGAACCTCAGATATTACTGATAGGGTAAGCTGGCCCTTACAGTCAGGACAAGCCAATATATCCAGCATTCGCTTATTCATTATCTTTTAAAACCATTCTATTTATATTCTAAATTCGTCTCTATTAGCAACGTTAATAGGTCTGACAGTCCGAACACTATAACCCCCAATACCAACACTGCGTACGTACTCGTCAAGCTGCGCCTAACCTTTCCCAACAGGGTAACCGGCGTATCTATTTCCGAGTTAAAGTTTCTAGACTTCGCCAGCCATGCTAAATAGAACATGTAACTAGCCAAGGAAACCTTTATTGCTAATATTATGACGTACATTAAACTAACTGATTGAGAAGTCAGACGACTAGCAGCCAAGATAACACCGGTAATAATAAGGATAGTCACTGCAGTCTTAATGACATGCTGAAATTCCGCTGTCAAACTTCGATTCGCCTCAGTGAATCCGTTGAGCCTATCCGATACAGGTCTGATAACAAACATGTAAAACATAGACCCTCCGACCCACGCTACTGCCCCCAATGCATGGCACCACCTCACCAGCAATAATATCCAATCCAACAAAGTCACTCTTTACCAACTCAGCAAGCAAATTTACTTCTTTCGGGGCAGTGAACCAATCCACTGTTAGAACAAGTATAATACAAGAAATTATCATTACACCCAAACATTAGACAGAGTAGGTCTCGGTGCAAATAGGAGGATACGATGCGATTAGATAACAAAGTAGCCTTAATCACCGGAGGTGCCAGAGGGCAAGGTGCCGTAGAAGCAAGACTATTCGCTGCAGAAGGTGCTAACGTTGTCATATGCGACATACTGGACGAAGAAGGCAAGCGCATTGAGTCTGAAATAAATAACACTGGAGGCTCGTCTTTATTTGCGCACCTAGACGTGACCGATGAATCAGAATGGCAGCATGTTATAGAAACTACACTGAACTCATTCGGGCAGCTAGACATTCTAGTCAACAACGCCGGAATATATAAATGGTCTCAAGTCGAGGAAACAACCTCGGAACTCTGGGACCAAACCATGGATATCAATGCAAAAGGGGTCTTTCTAGGTACCAAACACGCAATAGCGCCGATGCGTAATTCCGGAGGCGGTTCTATCGTAAACATTTCGTCAGTTGCCGGACTCGTAGGCAGTGCAAATGCTGCAGCTTATTGCGCGTCAAAAGGAGCAGTAAGACTCCTAACCAAATCCACCGCCATACAATATGCCAAAGATGGGATTAGGGCAAACTCAGTACATCCAGGAATAATCGACACTCCTATGACTACTCCTAATTTATTGGCGACGAAGGAAGCCAGAGACCGTTCGGCTTCTCGGCATCCGCTGGGTAGAGTAGGCACATCAGAAGACGTTGCCTATGGAGTATTATTTCTAGCCTCCGACGAATCCTCGTTTATGACAGGATCTGAACTAGTGATAGATGGGGGATTAACCGCCCAATAGGTCATCTGCCTATCGCATACCCATCGCGTCTCAAATCTGCCCCACCAAACAAAGCCCCTCTTTCATGATCGACTTCAATGGCGCAAAGTGCACCCATCCTAGGAGTCCAGTCGTCCCACACTTCTAATTCATGCCCCATACTGGAGAGCCCGGCCAATGTGTCCGAATGTATCCTCCCTTCAATACCAATTAAATTCTTGTGATAAGCATGTGGCCAGAACGAATTTGGAAAGTTCCATGTAGATATTCTTGGAGCTTCTATCGCCTGCTGAACATTCATTCCAAATTCTGAAACGTTCAAGAATAATTGCACCATGGACTGACATTGCACGTCGCCACCAGGTGTGCCAAAAGGCATCAACAAACGTCCATTCCTAAACGCCATAGAAGGGGTAGGTGTAAGCCTTGGTCGCTTGCCAGGCGCTAGGCAAGAAGGATGTTCTTCATCTAGCCATGACTGAGAACCTCTTGGAGAAATTACAAACCCCAGCCCAGAAACAGTAGGTCCGCCACCTATTCCATCACTAGGAGTACCCGAAAAAGCATTACCCCATTGGTCCACTACGGATATGTAACTCGTATCCGCTGGGAGTCCTCCCACCACCTCTTTGGGGACCCTGACTGTTCCCCTAGATGATTCTCCAGATTGATATTTCCAGGGGTCCCCGGGCAACGGCATTTCCACCGCAGCCCTATTGTGATCAATCATATCAGCCCTAGTTTTTGCATAATCACCAGAGAGTAGCCCTTCCATAGGAACGTTCACAAAATCCGGATCACCGTAGAAGTTATGTCGGTCTGCAAAAGCTAATTTAAGGGCCTCAACCACCGTATGCAGATAAGATGCAGAATTGTGCCCCATCGATACCAAATCATAAGTTTCCAATATTTTTAGCGTCTGAAGAGTGACCGGTCCCTGACACCAAGGGCCACAGGAATACACTTCACAATCCTTGTAAGTAATCGAAGGAGGCGTCTCTATTTCAACGGAAAACTCCGCGAGATCATCAATCGAAAGAAGGCCACCCTGACTCTGGATAAAGGCAACCATTTCCTCTGCTATTTCACCTTTATAAAAATAATCTCGCGCTGATTGTATAGCTTCTTCACGACCCAAACTTTGGTAAGCTTTCTCAACTTCTATCAAACGATTAAATGTATTGGCAAGGTCTTTCTGAACTAGAACCTGACCCGTTTGCAAAGCAATCCCGTTGCGAAAAAATACATCCATGCTTGTTGACCAGAAAACACCTTCCCCTTCATCATGAACGAGCTTATCTCCTTCTTTCACTAACGCGTTATGTAAAGAACTGGGAATCGGAAATCCGTTTTCAGCCAGTTCCCACGCAGGCCTCACGACTTCCTCAAATTTCATAGTTCCAAAGTTTTTCAATGTGGTTAGCCATGCATCAGCAGCAGAAGGAGTAACAGTTCTTAAAACACCCGCCGGCAATTCCAAATTATGGTTTTTTGAAAAATACTCTACGGACGCGCTTTTTGGCCAGCGACCCAATCCACTAATGCTTTTAGTTTGATTGCTAGCTTTATCATAAATGAGTATCGGCGCGACTCCACCAAAACTCGTGTACTGGGGCAGTACTACATTGAGAACTAAACCCGCAGCCACTCCTGCATCGGTAGCATTTCCACCTTGTTCCAGTATCCTATATGCCGCAGCCGTAGCTAAATAATGGCCCGTCGAAGCAATGTGTGATACTCCAGTAATGAGCGGACGATGAGTCTCTATCCCTATAGCCATGATACCCTCCATAAACGCTTAATACCTGATTCCAATAGGACTGCCGGATTTCACATGTCATCGAATATCTCTATAATTTCAAATCAGCAAGATTTGGCATTACATCTTCTGATAAATATTGCATAGATTTAAGCCACTTATCGTAAGGATTCCACTCATGCCCCATGGCAAGTAGAACCCCAAATCCTCCAGTATCCCTAAAAAGCTGTCTGAGTTGCTCAGTAACGTCATCGATACTACCTACTATCCAGACATTATCCAGTAAATATTCCGGAGTCACATCGGAATCAGCAATTTCATTATTCCCTTTAAACAAACTCAGTGAATCCATATAAGACATTAACGGGATGAAATAATCCTGAAAATCACGACCAATAGTGCCCTCCAAGACTTCCTCCCGTGCCTGTGCAGTTGTGTCAGCGACATAAATCTCTTTCGCGATACGCCATGTTGAACGGTTTGCCTTTTTGCCTGCTAATGCAGCTCCCTTTTCTACGGCATCCCAATGACTACTTAGTACTTCCGACGGGACCAAATTTATACTGAGAGGCAACCATCCCTTCTCTCCTGCCATAACCAGTGTGTCAGAGTTGGGAGACACACCCGCCACCCCAATAGGTGGATGTGGTTTTTGATACGGTTTCATATGAAACTCTAGCCCGATCTCTGGCACCGGCCGAGGGATGGCAAATTCCCAAGCTTCATGTTTGTACTGACCAGGAGCAGGATCCTCCCACATCCGTAGGATTAGCTCAATTGCATCTCGCGACATACCACGATGAAACCCAGTAGAAGGATCAAATCCAAACACTTCGAAATCTCCAGGAAACCCCCCAGACCCTACTCCCCAATGGAAGCGGCCTTTAGCTAAATTATCCAACTGTGCAATCCGATGTGCGATCATAAACGGATCATGATTCGGCATACATGTTACGCCAGTACCAAAAACAATGTTCTTAGTTCGTGATAAGGCAGCTGCAATGAATTGATCCGGAGCAGGAATATTTTCCCAGACGGTAGTGAAATGCTCTCCTATCCAGGCTTCTTTATATCCTAATTTATCGAGACATTCCATTTGATGCAGATCAGCTTCCATGGTATCTGCTGGATCTGAACCAGGAGGATGCAGCGGCATTGTAAAATATCCGACTTCCATATGGTCTCCCTCAGCTAATCAGAATACCGTATAGCTGGGCCAAGTATAAGTCATTAACACTTCTTCCTCAATTAAACTTGATGTTACTAGCAGATAGCCATAAAATCGTTGTACCATTTTTTAACCAAGGTGACAGTTGATGCTATTCGAAATTGAAGTATCCGCGGAACTTAACAGCCCTTTCGAATTTAATAGAGTATTCGATTTGTTATCTGATCCCTCACCGGTTAAACAGGTGTACACTTCCAACCTATCAGGGCAGGACACATGGTGTGACGTCATTGGATGGGATGAATCTGGGCCATGCCAAGCGTTCGCAGTATTATCAGAAGATTCTGGAGACGGAGTGATACTTTTGTTGTATGGGGGCCAAGAAGGTATCAGACTAAAACCGTCCGATTCTACAGAAGATTGGGATCTCAGCAGTACAAACCAGTGGGGAGAACCCTGCCTGATGCTGGACAAGAACACTTCGTATATAGAGTGAAAGAAACCTGCATCCTATAGCGGGCTGATGCGCCTACCAATAACTTCTCGTAGTTTGGAGCAACTTCCTTCAAGTTTATCGCCATCAGAAAAATCTAACATTTCAAAAGTTTTCATCTGGGCTAATCCTTCAGACCTATTAGACAAAATAGTTTTATCCAAGGCGATCCCAATCAGGTCTGTTCGATCCCCATTACTGGTAATGTGAGCATGCATAACCTGGTTGAACAGCTTCCAAGTGTACGGACTTCTGTAGGAGTTTTCCGAACAGACTAGAATCTTAACATCATAATTACCCAAACGACTCAAAGGGGGAAATGATATATCCTTTACCAACTTATCTTCATCCCCGACTGGCATGTACCAACAATTCGCACCCGATTTAGCAATCTCGTTCTTGAGTTCTGTCATAAACGTGGCATCTCTGTAAGAACCCAAGATGATCACTCGTAGACTGCTGTTAGCAGAATCTCGGGTATATCCAATCAGCTTATCCAAATCTGGCAAACCTGTTTCAATGAGAAAGTTCATAGAAATATTACCGTTTGATCTCACTAGTGTATTGAGTCCAATTGTACTTGAGGAACTATGTCTGGCTGATTCAAGATCCAACGCTCCACTCAAGTCACTATCACCAATGACCGTCATACCCATGCGTACACTCGTAAATAATGTTCCATTAGCACTAACCCGATTAAGGTTTGCACACCGGAGATCGGCTCCGGATAAATTCGCCAAATCCAAGTTCGTTCCTGTTAACCTGGCATTCATAAGATTAGCGCCGGTAAGATCTGACTGTTTCATATCAGTCAAAGTCAGGTCTGCATTGCTCAAGTTACAGCCACTAAAATCTGAAGCTGAAGCATCTGCTGACGCAAGATCTACCGTTGTTAAATCACAACCAGTAAACAAAACTCCCCTCAAATTCGCACCAACCAGTGTAGCAGTCTTCAAATCTGCTCCGGATAGATTTGATCTTTCCACGACGGCATCATCCAATAGCGCGCCGGCAAGATTGGCATATGACAGCTTGCTATTTCTCAGGTCACATTTCCTTAGATCAGCATGATTTAGATCATCGTTAGATAAGTCTATATTGCTGAGATCGAGCCCTGACAGAACTGAATGCGATAGATCCAAACGCTTACTGTGCGAAGGTCCGCTTTCGCGCCAACGCGATACACTTCGGGCACCTTCCCGCACAATTGATAAGTGCTCCTGGTTAGCCACACGTATCTCCTTCCTGAACTTGAAAACACCCTCCCCATTACGATGAATCGGAGAGGGTGTCTATTAATAGCTATAGCTATATTGTACTACTAGTCATCTGCAGGAATAGTCACTGAACCTATCTCTGCCCCAGAAAACGATGGCATTACTTCCTCAGCGAATATACTGAGTTGTTGCTTGAATTCTGACCAGGGCATGCCTTCTGGCCACTGGAACACTACATCTTCTAACCCAGGATATTTCTCCTCTATACCTTTCAGATAAGACACAAACTCTTCAGATGAACCGCAGAACCATGCCTTCTGCTCTACTCCATCCTCAACACGTGGAGTTCTAGCGGGAGCTCCTGGAGTTCCCCAAGGTCTGCCTTCCTCATCCGTATATCGCACATATCCAAATGGAGCAAACCACTTATATCGCTCGTCGTGGTACGGCCTCACTTTTTCCATTGCCTCAGTTTTACTGTCAGCGATGTAAAAACCTACTCCAAACGCGATATTCTCCCCTAAAGCCACGTTCTTACCAGCATTTTTATATGCGGTCTGGTAATTACTAATCATTTCATCAGCCATTACCTCACCAGTCAGAGCAACCATGCCCTTTATACCGTGCTGAGCCATAAATTCGATCGATCTACCACTTGTAATGGGTTGCCATATCTCCACAGGGAGATTCACGGGCCTAGGGACTAATGTTACATCAGTCATTTCGTACCCTCGGTAAGGCACTTCAGCAGGAATAGTATGTCTAGGACCTTTATGGCTAAAAGACTCCTCGTTAAAAGCCTTTAAGATGATCTCCATGTTTTCTTCAAAGACTGCCCTATTTGCATCTTGATCAATCAGCGGGGCACCCATGGTCTCTACTTCCCTTGACTGATACCCGCGGCCGACGCCAAATATCAACCTACCTCTAGTCATCACGTCTGCCATAGCAAAATCTTCTGCCAGACGTATAGGATGCCACATAGGCACAATATTAAAACCCGCACCGAACTTCAACCTCTTGGTAATTCCTGCTAAATGAACTCCTAAAAGAGTCAGGTTAGGAAAGACTTCATATCCTTCTCGTTGGAAATGATGTTCAGCAGCCCAGAGACAATAAAAGCCCAAATCATCCATATGCTTCGCCAATTCCTCGGCATGATAGTAAGGCTCGATTAAGGTTTCATTTGGATAGCGTCGATCATTCGCTGGCGTAGCATCTGCTCCTACGTCCTCAAAATCTATTTGTCCTACATACAACACTGAAAATCGTTTAATCATAGATACCATTCCCTCATTGGATAGATAAATATATAGAAGATGACTTATTATATCAGCGGCCTATATGATTGAAAATATCACGTAGAGGGTGTGACAAGGAGTTAATCATGGACCTAGGATTAGATGGAAAAATTGCAATGATAACTGGGGGAAGCCACGGGCTGGGGTATCAGATCGCTTCATGTCTAGCACGTGAGGGATGTAGCGTCTCACTCTGCGCCCGTGATAAAAGACGTGTAGATGAGGTTGTTACAGAAATACGGAATCTGGGCTTCATAGCCTACGGTAGCCAAGCAGATGTAACTAATGAATCCGATTTACAACTATTCTACGATCAAACACTGGAACAACTAGGCCATCCGGACATCTTAGTAAACAATGTCGGTGGTAGACGAGGTTCAGTGAACTTCGCAGATACAAGCATGGACCAATTCATAGCAGGTTTGGACTTAAACCTTATCAGCGCAGTCCGCCTCACAAAATTAGTCATTGACCATATGAAATCCCA
The DNA here is from genome assembly GCA_009392775.1 of SAR202 cluster bacterium. The sequence continues at coordinate 13,293 of VFFT01000088.1, forward strand.
GCAATGGGGACGGATCATTAACATTGCCTCCATATCAGGCCGCGAACATGGAGGATCCATTGATTATATGACAGCTAAAGCGGCTCTAATTGCATTTTCCAAACACCTTGCCCTGCAATCTGCTCAGCACAACGTATTAGTGAATTGCGTTGCTCCAGGATCTATAGATTTTCCAGGGAGTACTTGGGATAGGTACCAACGCATAGAGCCACCCGACGTGGTAGCTGAATTCATTGACAGGAACCTACCAATGGGAAAATTCGGCTGGCCTGAACCAATCGGAGAGACGGTAGCCTTTTTGGCGTCAGAAAAAGCTGACTTAATTACCGGAGCATGTCTGAACGTAGATGGAGGGCAATCACATTCATTAATTTAACCCTAACCTAATGAGAAAGATTGCCCAAGAATTCTCGCCATACAGCAACGCATGCCGCCGGATCAGAATGCTGTATATAACCGGATCCGCCTGTTATCTCGGCCAGACGCCCGTCATTAAGCAGGTCTGCCATAACTTTTCCTCTATCAAGAGTATTCATAGCACTTTCTTTACCAACCACTACCAAGGTAGGGGTTGGTATGAGTGGCAATACATCGGTAAGATCCACTGTAGACAAATATGCCAAGGTCTCAACCACGACATGTTGAGAGGTTTGACTCATTTGATCCGAATACCAGCTGAGATGCTCAGGGTTCGACTTACCAGGTTCTAATCTATTATTAGCTGTCTTAGCTATCCAACTTGAAACACCTTCTTCTTTTACTAACTTATGGTACTCAAGATACGTGGGCACCCCTGTGAATTTATACGGTGAAGTACACGTAGTTAGAGAAGTCAATCTTTCAGCATGCTCATAAGCGAATTGAAGACCAATCGTACCTCCAATAGTTTCACCTACAAAATGCACTTTCTCAAGGTCCAGCGTATCTAATAACGCCAACAAGTCATTACCAAAACCACTCAAACTCCAGTTGTATCCTGGCTCAGGCACAGTCGATTTACCAAAGCCTCTCGCGTCCACCCTAATTACTCGATAATGCCTTGATAACAGTGGAACCCACTCGTACCACAACGCGGAATTTTTGGCATTGCCATGATGAAGAACGACAGTCTCCGGAGTGCGCCATGGATCCGCGTAACAATCATCTTCATAATACATTTTTAAATTGTCCGGTAAATTAGCGAAAGGCATATCGATACTCCTTTATAGAACAGTTAGGCTAAATCTATTTCTACTCGAGTTTACAGTGGCGTCAACTTTACAATCTAGTCTCTTCTAATCTCCTCGGGGCTTTTGGACGGCGCATCAACACATAGAATATTCCCGATAGCAAAGCACTGGCAAAAGAAACCCAGATAATCATAAAATAACTATCGTGTCTATCAAACCACCATCCTGCTGCCCAAGGTAATCCTACCAGAGCCCAGCTGTGGCTCAGATTTATAATCCCTCGCAAGGTAGCAAAATAACTCCTACCAAAATAATCTCCTATAGCACCCCAATTAATTGGTGTTATGCCTTCGGCAAGTCCTCCCAAAAAGGCCGCTAAAAGAAACATCCATAAAGATGCGCCATAGATCAAAACAAGCATAGAAACGGCGTACAGCACCATACCACCGCCCAATGACACTTGTTTAGGAACTTTATCTCCAATAAACCCGAAGAATAATTTTGACGGCACATTCATACCCAACCAAAATGCAAATATGAGACTAGCCGTAGCTACATCCAAACCTTTCCAATGTAGAATCGCCACGATGTGGACCTGTATTGGCGCTTTTGCAATTTGTCTAAACATAGTGCCAACCAACAGAAACCAATAAGTCGGTGTCAACAACGCCTCTCTCAAGCTAAAATCAGGGTTGTCGTAATAGCTGAGGGTACGACTGGCACTGCTACTCAGACCTTGTTGTTGCGCATTCCTGATTTTGTTTAGCTCTTCTGGATCCGCGCCATCCGGAAGCAAACCAACACTTTCCGGTGAACTCTTAACAAAAGCCGAAAGAGGTAATATCACAAAGAAGTAGGAAGTAGCAGCTAACGCAGCAGCCCAGCGCCAACTAAAATATGCGATCAGTAATCCAATCAGTGGTATCAGCAGCATTGACCCGAGGTTCCCCGATGCTTCCTGTATAGCCAGGGCTCTAACACGGTATTTGCTGAACCACATGTTTACCGTAGCGGCAATCGCATGCTGAAAGCCCATTGTTGCCCCCACTGCTATAAACACTAAATAAGCAACGGCAAACATCCAAACATTCGGAGCCAGTGCAAATATTACGAAACCTATACCAGCCAGAACAGTTCCTATAACCATCATTTTCTTTGAGCCAAATCTATCAACTAAATAACCAACTATTGGGCCTTCTACTGCGCCCTCAGATCTGGCCAAGGAAAATATCAGAGAAGAAGTGGCTCTACTTAAGCCAAGACTTGTTTCCACAGGGAGAAGAAAAAGTGCACTCCCCTTGGAGAAAAAAGCATTGTTTAAAGAGCCCATAAAGCTGATTAGAGCAAGGAGTTTCCATCCGTAGAAAATATTGGATGAAGTTTTTGACGACCTATTCACGAAACCCATGCCCACCTTTTTTGCTCGTACTGTCCTAATGTCCGCGTAGGATGATAGCAAAGCCACCCTCTTCAAAATCCAGAGGGCTATCCCAAGACGCAATACCAAACTACTAATTAAATAAGAGTAGCCCCTTTAACCAGTTTGTTGTACTAATCGGTTAAAGGTATGGCTATTGATACTCGTTCTATTGGTCCTACTGCTTTAGTAGTGTGTCCTCTACCGGTTAGATCATCTGCCAGCAAGACATCTCCTGCATTGAAAATGTGAACTGTCCCATCACCTAGTCCTATCTCAGCTTGACCTTGAAGGGTAATGACATACTGTCTTCTGGGCGCCACATGGAAATCTTGAAAATCACCGCTCGCTACGCGTCGGAACTGGATCCCAGAAGCTCCTTCCATGGCAGTACGTTCTGCATTGGCTATTTTTTCATACGGGAGTTCCAATTCTTCAAGATGCGACTCCCCATCCTCTCCTGTATAAACCCTTATAACTTGCATCATTTGTTCCCTCTCAAAACTGTAATAGTGTAAAGATAGTACCATATAAAATGTTTGTGACTACGTTTCATTCTCGACTTTATGCACAGATGAAGATCCAGTACTGCATATATCTAATAAGCAGCAATCAATACATTTAGGGTTTGTTTTCGTACAATGAGTTTTCGCATGTTGCACTAGTAACGCGTGATACTCGTTAAATAATGCAATATCTTCAGGGATGCTTTCGTGTACTAGTTTTTGCCAGGAATCGTAGTCCATTCGTGGGGAGTGTGGCATTATACCGATCCTGGAGAAGATTCTTCTGGTATAAGCATCTATGATAAAGGACGGATATCGTGCGGCATAAACCATAATGTCATCCGCCGTCTCAGGGCCAATGCCGGGGAGTGCCAATAATTCTCTCCTCACAAACTCAGCAGGGTTCCTCAAGAATACGTCGATACTACCTGAATGATTATTTACCAGATATTCAGCAAAAGCCTTCAACGTTTTGGCTTTCGCATTGTGATATCCGCTCGACTTGATCAACAGGGATAATTCGTCAAGTGATATATCATTCAGTGAATCAACATCGATGCATTTGGCATCCTCCATATTACGGATAGCCAATTCAACATTCCTCCACGATACAGCCTGGGTCAAAATGGCCCCTACTACAACATCAATCTGACTGTTTCCTGGCCACCATGATTGGTCTCCATATCTTTGATGCAAAAGTCCATATATATCTATCAATAGAGACATACACTCAACACCACGGCCAAAATCTTATTGTCTGAGTCGCAATCAAATCTCCACTAAGGGTATTCTCTTCGATATGTTTATATCAGTTAACGATACTCGGCAGGAATAAGCATAAACGTCTACACCACATTGCATAGCATTGCTTAATGCATGGTAAAAATCAGGGTCTGATTCTTCTTGTATTCTGCACATATCAGCATCTTCGCGCTGGACAATGAACACTACAGCAGATCTATAGCCTTCCTGCTTTGCACGAATCAGTCCATTCACATGTTTAGTTCCGCGACTAGTAGGTGCATCTGGAAACAACGCGATTCTGTCTTCCACAAGCGTTACTGATTTAGTCTCGATAAAGCAGTGAGACTCTGCGTTTTTCAAAAACAGGTCGAATCTACTGTCTGAGTAAGAAACTTCGCGCTTGATATCAGGATACCCACAGAATTCGTGGATATGTTTGCCACGTATTGCCTCCTCAATCAAAAAGTTAGGCAATCTAGAATCTGCCGAACACAGATTCGTTTCCATTTGGACCAGCGCCAAGTCGAATGCAGTCTTACGATGATTGGAATCAACTGGGGAAAGCCACATTGTGTGCTCTGGAATCAACAACTCGCCTAATCTTCCGGAATTAGCAACATGAACCATCACTTCATTACCGCCTACATCCATTAGTGCTGCAAACCTATTGAGTCTGCGAATAAAAGTACCCGGCACAAGGTTCCTAGGTAAGTCCATAGTCATTGCGTCCCATAGTGTCAAAATTGTTAGCGATTAGTCGTTGCATATATAATATGCATATCCTTTTGAGACCATAATCTTTTCGGATAAGGTTAACACTTTTGAAAACATTCTCAGAAAAGCTTGCCAATTCAACTAACTCAGCAAAAAGCCTAGTATGCATTGGACTGGACCCTGATTTGACGAAGATGCCTATAAAAGACGTCTTCAGATTCAACCAGTCTATAATAGACGCCACATCCGACCTAGTATGTGCCTATAAGCCCAATTTCGCATTTTATGAATGCCTCGGCCTTGACGGATTAGTGGCTCTAGAAAGAACTGTAAACCATATCAGGTCCCAATCGTCCGATGTCATCATCATAGGAGATTGTAAGCGCGGAGACATCGGACCATCTAGTGCAGCATATGCCGACGCGATGTTCCAAACCTGGGGGTTTGACGCAGTAACAATAAACGCCTGGGGTGGTAAAGACACGGTTGAGGCCTTCGTTTCAGATGAAAGATATGGCGCATTCATTTGGTGTAGAGGATCCAATCCAGGGTCAAGCGACTTACAAGACCTGGTAGTGCAAACTGACGGAGCAAACATACCGTTATACGAACATTTAGCCACTAAATCCACCGAGTGGGGCCAAGGCAATTTGGGTCTTGTAGTAGGAGCCACCGTACCCGAACAACTAAATATAGTCAGGAACTTATGCCCCGCCTCTCCAATTTTAATTCCAGGGATCGGAGCCCAAGGAGGCGAGCTCAAGGCATCCGTATTATACGGGGTGGACACACATGGCCGATCTGCGATTATCAGTTCCTCCCGAGGAATATTATATGCCTCTTCTGGAAAAGATTACCCAAGAGTAGCTCGCGAAAAGACTCTCGAACTCAAATCCGAAATCAACTCCATTCTAGATGAAGCAGGTAAGGGATGGCACCGCTGATAGAAATTGGATCCACAGTACGTCTCAAAAAACCCCATCCATGTGGGAACTATGACTGGACAGTAACAAGATTAGGCACTGACATAGGATTGCTGTGTGTTAATTGCAAAAGAAGAATTATGGTGTCTCGTAGCCAATTAAGCCGTCGCCTAAAAGAAGTCGTGTCAAATAGCGAAACTTATCTCACATGCTAAGCCGAAGAGTAATCTAATAAAGCACTTCCTAAGCTTTCTCCTTATTCAAAGTCTCTTTTACGAAGACCATGACACCTATCGCCGCGCAAATTAATAAAGCTGCATCCACAACCAGTGAGGCTACAAATCCAGCGAGATCAGCAACCCCCCCAAGCAACAAAGCTCCTATAGCAGAACCAACACCACCAAATGTTCTATATAACCCCATAGTTACTCCTTCGAGACCGGGTGGAGCTATATCAGCGAAAAACGCCAAGCTGGGAGGCCCAGCCAACCCTTCCCCTAACCCTAGTAAAACGCCAGACAATATTAATTTGTGGACATTATCTGTGAATATAAAGAGCATAAGGCCTATAGTTATCAATGTAACAGCAGGTATTATCGTTGATTTTCTACCAAACTTATCAGACAGAAAGCCTGCCAGCATGGTAGTGAAGAACTGGGGTATATGAGTAACGCTGATGAATGACCCTAGCTGAGACGCGGTGAACCCTTTGCTTTCTCCATATAGCGGTAATACGCTAAACCGGCCTCCCTGTCGGTTAGCAACAATCATTAAAGTAAACATACCTACAAATATGAATGCAGGGCTTAAGAGGAGTCTCAGTAATCCTTGCCGTTCCCTTGTATCACCGCCTGCCTCACTTGATTCCTTTCGCGTTTCATTACCGTGGGGTTCCGAAGTTACTGAAATGCTTGATCTGCTTTCTGGCACAAGAAATTGCAGCACCAGAAACGACAGTGCAACAAATACGGCAGATATATGTAAAGGAATCCTATATCCCCATCTATCTCCAAGATATCCCCCCAATAGAGGGCCTAGGCTTTGTCCGGCTAATATACTCATCTCGAGAAGACTCAAGAATCTAGCTCTATTATCTACACTGGCAACATCCCTCAAATAAACGGAGGACCCTGTGAGATAAACACTCCATCCCAGCCCTGATATGAATCTCCAGCAAATCAGCCACGTATACGAAAATGAGAAAGCCACCATTACTGCGCCGATTACACTGATGATAGAACCTACTTGAAGTACTACCCTGCGGCCATATCTCTGAGTTAAGTATCCCGCCGGTAGACTAGTGAAAATTCTGCTAATACCAAATAACCCAACAGCTATTCCCACTTGCGTACGATTGACAAGAAATTCTGATTCAGTAAATAGGGGTAAAATAGGCGCTAGAGCGCCCATACCAACGCTGGTCAAAAAGATAGTGGTGCATAAATAAAATACACCAGGACGCGCCTTGAGACCCTTAAAAGCAGCTGCTAACATACGGTTTTACGTTATCGAGAATATCTCACCGGACGCTACGTATCCAGTCTATATCAAGCCGAACAAACGTATCTAACGCCCTCTAGGACTTAAATTCCATTCTGACACTTCTGGATGGAATCCTTCCAACTCCTCGACGAGTGCATCGATAAAATTACGAACTGCTCGTCCAATAAATTTACCCTTTAATGTGCAAATTCCTATCTCTGCGGCAGGAAAGATATGATCCATTCTGACCACTCCTAACTTATCATGGTCATCAGGATGAAGCGTGAAGTCACTTCCGATCGCAATACCCATACCTATCTCTACGTATTGTTTAATCAACTCAGTGTTGTCCATCTCCAGCACCACTTCATAGTTCACTGATTGTTCTTTCAACGCCGATTCCACTCTCTTCCGAGTAAGACTCTCTGGACCAGCTAGAATAAGAGGCCAAGGAGCAGCGTCTTCGAGCAGTATAGAAGGTCTACTTAACAACTCGTGCCCTGGTGGTGTCATCATAACTATGTTGTATTCGAACAATTTTCGGAACTCTAGCGTGGTATCTTCCATGCTAGGAGACGTACAAATGGCCAGATCAACTTCCCCTGATTTCACTAGCTGGATCAGCGAAGAATAACTCCGGGCAACGAGTTTTAGTCTCACGTCTGGATAATCTTTCCAAAAAGTCCGTATTGGATTTGGCAAGTGATGCATAATCAGATCCGGATAAGCCCCGACTACAAACGACCCGCGCCGTTCCGAGTAATCCATGTGGGTTTTCAATGAATCAACACTGCTGACAATTGGTGTAATCAATTCCAAGAAGGTACGACCATCCGAGGTAAGTTGGATAGGCCTTTTGATGCGATCAAACAGGATTATACCGAATTCGTCTTCCAATTTTTTTAGGTGGGTAGTTACTGTCGGTTGACCCAATTCTAGGCGATTAGCCGCCTTAGAGACACTCCTAAGCCTAGCAACGTGATAAAAACTAGTTAGTTCACGCAACTCCATCTAATCACATCCTCTAAGCATCGGATACATGCTTTACCCCTTAGTATTCTGCAATACAATATATCATATAATATTACTTGACAAAATAAAGCAGGAAATTGAGAATATAGTTAGTAATGACAATCAGGGGAGGTACATATGGCCTTCGTGATAACTGAGCCATGCGTCGGCGTCAAAGACGCCTCATGCTTGGACGTATGTCCAGTAGACTGTATACACACAAACGACGAAGCCGACCAATATTTTATTAGCCCTGATGACTGCATAGACTGCGCATACTGTGTAGAAGCTTGCCCAGTACAAGCTATTTTCGACGAGTTTACAGTCCCTCCACAATGGCGCCATTATTTAAACAAAAACCGCGACTTTTATAAGTAAATCACCTTATCACGACCCACAGACCCCAAGTTAGAGACGAGTAAACATAGCAAAACCTAACCATGTTACTACTTAATGGAACAGGTGCACGTTGGACATACTTAAAGAGACACTTCGCAGATTAAACGTCATAGGCCACTATCGAGAGCTTGGCACAGATCGCCAACGCAAAGAAAGCATGATAGCCCTGGCATCAACCCAGTTACTCGTCCAACTGTCCAGCATGCCCATTGCCATGACAATACCCTCTGTTGCTAGGCACTTCGAGGTAGAAGTTTCACAAGCATCCTGGATGGTGGTTATTCGGTTGCTAATGCTAGGTAGCACCGTGTTTTTAGCCGCCCGACTAGGAGAACGGTACGGTTACGCCAGAATATACTTCATCGGTGCGATCCTTATGACCGTAGCCAGTGTCCTATCCGCATTCTCTAATAGTTTACTAACTTTGATTCTATGGAGTGGGGTAGTTGGACTCGGTGGCGCTCTGATCACAGGTAACGCTAATGCTATTCTAGCCCAGGTATTTGATACTAACGAAAGAGGAAGAGCTTTTTCCGTCATGGTAGTGTCTGCTCGGCTGGGGACTCTAATAGGTTTGGCATTATTTGGAATTTTCTTGCAATACTTCAGCTGGAGACTGGTATTTCTAACAAGTCTTCCTATAGGCCTACTGGCCATGAAGAACAGTTACCCTCTTTTGAAATACCAAGCAGAGCAATTCAAAGACACAGTGAAAGCAATTAACATTAATTACGTGGCAGCTGTGCTTATGGTTGCAACGCTTGGGGCTCTAATACTCTCAGGAATGCATATTCACGAAGGAGCAGAAACCTTCACTTCAAACGAAGCTTTGGCCTACCACGTTCCAATGCATCTATTATTCTTTGCCCTGCTTGGGCTATTTATAGTAGTACAGGGCAGAACCGGCGAACCATTCGTGCAGTTCGAGTACTTCAAACAGAAAGCCTTCTCCATGGCGCTTTACAGCAACACCACATTTCATCTGTCCATGCTCGCGGTTACAACGCTCATACCAATCGTTATAGAGAACGGACTAGGTTATTCACCAATCGTAGTTGCTCTAGTTATAATGCCGAACCAGTTAATGGGATTATTCCTACCTGCCTTAGCTGGTTGGATCTACGACAAATACAACCCCAGGTGGCTTCGACCATCTGCACTTATGGGAATAGCTTTGGGGTTTGTGCTAGTAGGATTCTTCGCTGGTGTAGTGCCAGTATGGGGGATTCCGATACTTTTGCTACCAGCGTACATAGGATCTAACCTTTTCAACACCGCAAACAATGCCTTAGTAATGAACACTCTACCAGAGAGTACCGCCTTCGCTTCAGGAATGCTAGAAACCACTAGACAAATGGGACACACCGTAGGGGCAACCATTAGCGCAGCTGTTGTCAGCTTGGCCATTCCTGCTACGATAGAGTTCTTGAGTCCTAGTGATCTTCAGGCAGTTTACAGAGAAGGATTCAGATATGCAGCTATAGCAGTTGTATGGATAATGGTATCAGGAAGTATAGTGGCAGCATTCCAAAAAATGCCAGAGAGCATGCAGAAACGTAAAGATGCTGACCCCAAACCTCAGCCAACCGGCGGAGACTAACTGACAGACTGACCAGTGCAATTGCGACCCAGACACGTTACTTGGCTAACACCGTACGTCATTGCTACCACGCACTCACGCAGGTACACTGTCAGTTACAGTGTTGTTCCAAACCACCCGTATAGGAGACTCTAATACATGGCTATATTCCTACGTGATGTCGAAGTGTCCGAAACATTATCCATGGATCAGATGATTGAAAAGATTGAGTCTATGCAATCGTATTATGGAAACGGGGAAGCCTCTAATCTGCCAAGAAGAAAGATCATATCCAGTGGCGGAATGCTGGCAGTTATGGGCGGCGGCTTATTTTACGAGGGCGTTCTAGGAGTGAAGACATACACTGTTGTAAAAGGACAGTATTCTTTTCAGGTAAGCCTCTATGATGCCGAAACAGGAAAACTTTTATGCTATACCCAAGCCAATCGGCTAGGGCAACTACGAACTGGCGCAACAACCGCGGTGGCCGCAAAATATTTGACTCACAATCCCGATGTAACAGTTGGAATCATTGGTACTGGATACCAAGCAGCAACCCAATTAGAAGCAGTTTCTAAAGTCCGAAACATTACTAACATAAAAGCTTTCAGCCGGACGGAATCTAGCAGGAAGCTATTCGCTGAAAACATGAGTGATGCACTACAAGTGCCTGTAACAGCAGGAGCGTCAGCGGAAGAAACTGTCAGAAATTCTGACATCATAATATGTATAGCTGCAACCATGGAGCCCGTAATAAACGGGGAGTGGCTCGCCGATGGCTCTACCCTTATAGCAGCAGGTCCTACTACATGGAGGGCGAAGGAAGTAGATAGCCTAACCCTAACTCGATCGGAGAAAATAGTCGTTGATTCCATTGATCAGGCCCCTAATGAGTCTGGAGATTTATCGAATGCCGTTGATCAAGGA
>VFFT01000089.1 GCA_009392775.1 SAR202 cluster bacterium
CTCCTAAACTTGCTCATGGCTTGATTTCCGTGAAGATAAAGGAACGATCCAACTGTAAAAACGCGGTTTTACATTCAGTTGACCCAGGAACCGTGTATGAATTTGGGGATAACTTTTCGGCTAGTTGGTTTAGAGTCTGTCATAGCATTCCGGATGCCATGGGGATCATTATTGATACGCCTATGGGCAGTGTGATACACACTGGGGATTTCAAAATTGACCATACTCCTCTGGATGGACTACCCATAGATATAGCTGCGCTAGCAAAGAGAGGATCTGATGGTATTTTGCTCCTATGTTCAGATTCTACTTATGCCGAAGTACCTGGGTTTACTCCTTCGGAGAGTATATTGCTAGACGAGCTGGACAAAGCTGTGCGTGAAGCACAGGGTCGAGTAATGATAGCAACCTTTGCCTCTTTAATAACAAGAATACAACTGGTGATAAATATAGCTGTTAAGTATGGGCGTAAGGTGTCTATCGTAGGACGCAGCATGGTAGATAACGTAAAGATGGCCCAAGAGATGGGTTATTTGGATATCCCAGAGAATACCTTGGTTCCTATAGGACAAACTGAAAACTTACCTCCTGAAGAGGTGGTTCTTATAACTACTGGAAGCCAGGGAGAACCTACTTCGGCTCTATCGAGAATAGCTAAGAATGATCATAGGGAAGTCCAAGTTATCCCTGGAGATACTGTTGTAATATCGGCAACACCTATACCGGGGAATGAATTGTTAGTAAGCAGGACAATTGATCAATTGCTTAGACAGGAAGCCATTGTCCTATATGACAAAGTGTCTACTGTTCACGTACACGGTCATGCTAGCCGAGAGGAATTGAAGATTATGTTAGGTCTCACGCGACCTAAATATTTTGTGCCGGTCCATGGCGAGTACCGGCATCTTATCGCTCATGCCAAGATAGCCTGGGATATGGGACTAGCTGAGTCCGGTATATTCGTTTTGGAAGATGGCGATGTGTTAGAGATATCATCCCAAAATGCTAGAGTGGTAGATCATGTTGCTGCGGGACCGGTTTATTTGGATGGATCCATAACACATCTCGCTGGGAGCCAAGTATTGAGAGACCGCAGATCTTTAGCTCGGGATGGGATTGTCGTAATAGCTTGTAGTTGGAGCGTTAATGGGCTAGAAGGACCTCCTAAAATAATGTCTAGTGGTTTTATGGAAGTCGCTGATACTAATGAGTTGTTTGAATCACTCGGGTTTGAAGTAGAGCGGGTAATTGCGGAAAACGATGGTAGTTGGGATAGTCAAGACGCGATTAAGACAAAGGTCCGGCAAGTTTCTCGTAAGTTCATTCAAGAACATGTCCGGAAAAGGCCTATGATAGTTCCTATAGTTTTATAGTACTCCATTGGATCATTGTGTGTTAATCCGCTGTGTACTTGTATTGATGCTTGTATGAAATTCAGACTGGCATGATTCATATGGGCATATTTTGTCGCTCATCACAAAAAGACGTATTTATCAGATAAATTTATCTAAGTAATTATGGTATCTGGTTCGATATAATTGTCGGAACGCCTGAATCTGACTTAACGTTATGCGAATTATGACATCTAAATTTACCACCATTGCAGATACTGCGTTTTTACTCGGCATAGTTATAAGTGCTGTATTTATTTTCTTATTCATTCCCAGTTCCCATCAATGGGCTGCTAAGTCACTAGCATTCGGGTGGATACCTGTATTGGCTTTTGCGGTAATAACTTTGGGATTATTACGTTATAAGCCCCGGTTTTTAGTGAAATATTGGAGATATCTACTATCACTAGCTGTAGCCACTTTTGTGGTTGTAGTCGCCTTGTCATTTGTACATGCTGATTATGGAGTTCTTTCAAAGACTAGTTTCGGCGGTCAGTGGGGGCAAAACATGGCTGGGGGCCATGTTTTTATAACAGTTCTTAGATTAGCGTTATTGGCAGTGGTAACACCGCTTATATTGTATCCGAAGAAATATACACGGCTTTACTTGTCGACCTTAAATAAAGTGTCCATTAGATTGTGGAGAGTCTCAATAGTAATCTTCAAATTGTTTGTGCGTATATCTAAGTATCTAAGTATTTACGGATACTATCTTGTAAATAATAGGCACCGGAGATTGCTGGCGAAACGTTTCAGAAGCTATCTCTTAGGCCCTAGTGACGATCAAAAAGATATCAATAATGATAGAGAAAACACTCTGGATCTCTCAGATGTTGAGAGCGAAGAGCCTGACACCTACCGAGATAACACAACTGCGCCGGAATCATCAAGTAGGGATAGTGTTGCTGCAGGTAATACTAAAAAAGTGCCCTATGCTAAGTCTAAATGGCGCTTACCAGCTCTAAACCTTTTGTCGACACCTGAGCCTTATTTAGCTCCAAAAGGGTCTTTGGAGCAGATGGCGGGACAGATAGAAACTGCTTTAGCCGACCATAGTGTGATAGTTGAGGTTAAAGACATTAAGGCTGGGCCTCGGATAGTGCGGTTTGGATTAGTACCAGGTTGGATTCCTCGCCGGGGAGAATCCAACAAACCTGATGGGGAAGTAGAACGTAGCAGAGTCAAAGTGCAAAGCATATTGACCAGAGAAAAAGACCTTGCGTTAGCGTTAAAGACTCCTTATTTACGTATTGAAGCACCTGTTCCGGGAGAAGCTTTGGTTGGATTGGAAGTCCCAAATCCGTCGCCAAGCAGGGTCCTATTGCGTCAGGTTATGGACTCACCTGCTTTTAAAAGCATAATGAACAAAGGTGGGCTTCCAATTGCTTTGGGTGAAGATACCGGGGGGAATCCAGTTTCTACTGATTTAGCAGGTCTTCCACATATTTTGATTGCTGGTGCTACTGGTAGTGGAAAAAGTGTTTGTATCAATTCTATAGTAGCGTCATTGTTGTTTACTAAGCCGCCAGACCAACTCAGAGTGCTGATGGTAGACCCTAAGAGGGTTGAACTTACTCCTTTTAATGGGATTCCGCATCTGATAGCTCCGGTTATAGTAGATGTAGATAAGGTAAATCCGGCTCTTAGGGCAATGATGAGGGAAATGTTCCTCAGATACAAATTGATGGAAGATATCGGGACTCGCAATATTGCTGGTTATAATGCTAAATCTAAAGAAAAAATGCCGTATTTAGTGTTAATCGTTGATGAATTAGCTGACTTGATGATGGTCGGTGGGTTTGAAATTGAGCAGAATTTAGTTAGGTTGGCACAATTAGGTCGAGCAACGGGTATCCACTTAGTGTTAGCAACCCAGCGACCTTCAGTAAATGTCGTTACGGGGTTGTTGAAAGCAAATATTCCTGCCCGTGTGGCTTTCGCTGTTGCATCCCAAGTAGACTCACGGGTTATCTTGGATACTGTGGGGGCAGAGAAATTGTTAGGTCGTGGAGATATGTTGCTATTAAACAATGATTCCCCTAAATCACGACGTGTCCAAGGAACGTTAGTATACGACGAAGAAGTCGATAGGCTAGTTGACTTTTGGACCAATCAAAAAGGACCTCCATTACCAGAGATTTCTATCGAGGATTCCGAAGAATTAGAACCAGAGACAGACCATTTGGATTCACAAATGTTGGGCCAGGCTCGTGACCTGGCAATTACTAATCCTTATCTTTCTAGTTCCGTGTTGGAAAGGCGGCTTAAAATAGGAGGTCATAAGGCTTCCCAGATTATAGAGGCCCTAGAGGACGAAGGGCTCGTCATACCGCATTAGCTCTCCCTTCTGCACTTGCCTGTCTGGTATTATCTCTATGTGTGGCCAGCATAGACAGATTTTTCAGAGTAAGGTGCTAAGTTGATTATCGATCTTCATAATCATACATATCCCAAATCAGATGACAGTTTCATTAGCCCTGATGAATTAATTATTAAGGCTAAGGATATTGGGCTTGATGGGATTTGTCTTACTGAACATGATTCTTTTTGGACTAACGATGATATCGAACTATTATCTTCGAAACATAATTTCCTGGTTCTTCCAGGTGTGGAATTGAATACGGATGCAGGGCACGTATTGGCATTTGGACTCGAACACTACATTTTTGGTATGCATAAGCCGGAGTTTCTTGTGGATGTTGTCAGTAAAGAAGGCGGTGCTTTGATCGCAGCACATCCGTACAGAAGAAGATTCTTAGAGGAACCAGCTCGTGTTTTTGAACAGCGGCAGCGTATGATGGACTCTGCATTAAGGGAGACATTGCTTCATAAATGTGATGCTATAGAATCAGTAAATGGCAGAGGTAGTACGGCTGAAAACGCGTTTTCTGAAGAACTAGCATGTATGCTGCATAAACCTATAACTGGTGGTAGTGATGCCCATAAACTTGATCAAGTTGGGACTGCAGCTACTATATTCCAGAATAATGTAAATGGTGTATCGGACCTTGTTAAAGAAATTCGAGATGGGAATTTTGAGCCGATCAAGTTACCGGCATGGTAATAATTTAGATCAGATAAGTTGCAACGGCTATTGGGAGGAAGGCGATGCAGGAGATTTTATCAGTTCAAGACCTGAACGTTCATTTCAATACGTCAACTGGAGTGGTCAAAGTCCTGAACGGTATTAGCTTTCAACAGTCAGAATCTCAAATTTATTGTGTTGTTGGTGAAAATGGCTCAGGAAAGACTACTTTAGCCCTGGCCATAATGGGATTGCTTCCCGAAACAGCCAAGATAGTAAGTGGAAGCATTAGTTTCCTAGGCGTAGATTTGATCAATTCCACTGATACTGGTATGAGAAGTATGCGTGGTAGTGATATTTCGATGGTGTTTCAGGACGCTAGGGCAGCCCTTAATCCCGTCCTAACTATTGGAAAACAATTGGAAGAGGCGATGTTGGCGCACAATACGATGTCTAAACAAAGTATCCGATCGTATTCCCAAGAAATCTTATCTGAGTTAGGTTTGGCGGGTCCTAATAAAATTCTTCATTCTTATCCCTTCGAGTTAAGTGGAGGAATGTGCCAACGGGTTATGCTAGCAATATCACTGGTCAATAATCCCAAACTTCTTATTGCTGATGAG
>VFFT01000090.1 GCA_009392775.1 SAR202 cluster bacterium
CTCCAACGCATTGGGTAGGGTTCCTGGAGGGTCATCGAGTGGTTCTGCTTCAGCTGTTGCGGGTACATTGGTCGATTTTGCTCTAGGGTCCGACACAGGTGGTTCAGTTCGAGTTCCTGCAAGTTTTTGTGGCTTATACGGACTCAGGCCAACGCATGGTCGAATTCCTTTAAGTGGTGTCCTGCCACAGTCTAGCAGCTATGATACGGTTGGCTGGTTCGCACGTGACATTGAGACCTTTGCAAAAGTAGGTACTGTAATATTACAAAGTGAAATTTCCAATACTTTACCCAAAAAAGTAGTAATTGCTGAAGATGCCTTTGAACTCCTTGATCGGTCTACATATGAAGCTTTACAACCGTCTGTTAGGAGGATATGTAAGCTTATTGGCGGAGAATCGATCGTACGCCTTTCCGAAACTACTCTGGCAGAGTGGAGAGACCAACAGGGAACATTGCAAAGTAGAGAGGCTTGGGACACTGTCAAGAATTGGATAGATGAAGTCAACCCAAGGTTTAGCTTCGAAGTAACTGAACGTTACATACTAGCGAAACATATCTCTGATGAGGAAATCCTCTCGGCCGAAAAGGTGAAAGCTCAGATAGTGAGTCGTATGTCACATATATTGGCAAATAATGCGGTAATATTATTGCCGACAACCGTCGGACCTGCACCTCCTACGGGTCAAAAACTGTCTGATCGGACTAATCTACGATTAAAGACAAGTCAGCTGACGTGTATTGCTGGAACAACAGGAGGCCCACAGATTAATTTACCATTAGCGGAGGAAGATGGTTTCCCTATTGGGATATCCATATTAGGCTCTCCTGGTGACGATGAAATGTTAATTGGAGTAGCTCGACAGCTATTATCCGATACGTGATTTCATTGACAGTTTCACTCTTGCTTTATGATGTTTGGTGTTTTCTCGTTACTTGTGAAAATCTATAATGACTTTAAGTTAGAAAACTTCTAATCAATGGAAGGGGGCAGCATGAAATACGATGTCATTGTTATAGGAGCCGGATCGGCAGGAGGGACTATAGCGTCTCGGTTGTCTGAATCTCCTAATATATCTGTATTGCTGTTGGAAGCCGGTCCTGACTATGAGGATTTTGAAAAATATCCTGATGATGTTAAGTATGGATATGCCCCAACTGCTTCGGAAATGGGTGCTCCACACAACTGGTCTTTTACTGGTAAAGCGACTGATGCACAGCCACCGATTAACATACCAAGAGGGAAAATAGTTGGTGGGACTAGCGCGATCAATGGTCAGGTATTCCTCCGAGGAGTTCCTGAAGATTACGACTCATGGGCTGCATGGGGAAACGACGAATGGAGTTATATTAAAGTACTCCCCTATTTCCGCAAATTGGAAACTGACACTGATATCATGGATGATTATCACGGAAATGACGGTCCTATACCGGTTAGACGTCATAAGAAAGAATCCTGGTTGCCTCTTCAGCATGCTTTTCAGGAAGCGGCTATTCAAGCAGGATTTCCTGAAATTTATGATCATAACAATCCTGATTCGTGGGGCGTCGGTCCTTTTCCAATGAACAACCCGAACGGGGTTCGCATGAGTACGGCTTTAACGTATATCAATCCTAATCGCCACAGGCTCAACTTAACTATACGTAGTAATATTCTTGTTCGAAGAATTATCTTTGAAGGAAATGTTGCGGTGGGAGTTGAAGTTGAGAGTGGCGGGGATGTTTTTATAGTCGAAGCTAATCAAATAGTACTATCTGCTGGAGCAATTGGTTCTCCTCATATATTAATGTTGTCTGGAGTAGGACCTGCGCACCATTTGAACGATCACGATATAACTGTAATACACGATATGCCTGGTGTAGGTCAGAATTTGCGAGATCATCCTCTAGTGGCAATAAGAGCCAAGACCAAAGAAGATTTTCCTTTAGACCCACTGGCTCCGCGAATGCAGACGCTTCTTAGATACACAGCATCAGGGTCAGATGATCGAAATGATATCCAAATATTTCCTTCGTCCTTTTCGACTCCCTTAGGAGGAGATCCCTTTGCGGAAGAAGGGATACGGTTTACTTGCATGTTAGAGTTAGCAGAGGGGTCGGGAGAAATTAAATTATCCACAGATAATCCTAGTATTCAACCAGAAATCGACTGCCGATACTTGAGAACAGAGAGAGACAGAGAGAGATTAAGGGAAGCCATACGTATATCTTTGAGGATAATGGAACATCCATCATTTGAAGGTATTATAGATTACGTAATATCTCCTACAGAGGAAGATTTACGGGATGACGATTCATTAGATGACTGGATGCTCAAGAATGTGTGGATTGGCCAGCATTTATCTGGCACATGTAAGATGGGCCTTGTCGATGATCCCATGTCTGTTGTTGATCAATACGGTAAATTGCACGGTTTTGAAGGCATACGTGTAGCAGATGCCTCTATAATGCCGGATTGTATAAGAGCTAATACAAATTTAACTACTATCATGATAGGTGAACGTGTCTCTGAATGGGTGCTATCAGATATATCAGATGAGATCTGATATATCTGACTAAATATTCGGCGCTTCATAACTGGTATAAGTCGGGTTACACGTACTTATTTGGCCATAAATCCAAATTCAATACTTG
>VFFT01000091.1 GCA_009392775.1 SAR202 cluster bacterium
TGATGAATTTTCCCACAGGTTAAAAAAGTACCAGTTGGTCTCTGTAACGCGATTTCGAATCCGAGTATATCTGTGTAAAATTTGGTGGATTGGTCCAGGTTTTTTACATTCAGTACTAGATGTCCAACTCTTTTCGGTTTAGCCATGAGATACCTCCTATATACCTGTTTTGTTTTACCACTGGTCGAATGTACTATACCCCTAGGGCATAGTATTGCCAATATTGATTATAACTGCATCTATAAACAGTTGATCGTAAAACTGTTTGATCTATACAATAAGTCCGTAAATGGCGCTTGTTGACACTCCACTATCACCCGAATAGACTCAGGACGGATCTAATCAAAATATATTTGATTCAGTACTAATAAATTTAGGATGCATATTTCAATGCCTATTAATGAAGTCCAAGTTATCCGATCCTGCAAGGAATGTAATACAGAAATTGAGACTATCAGTGTCAAAAAAGATAATATGCGCCTGATTACTGAGGATCTGACTTGGTGTCCCACCTGTAACAAAGACACTAATGAGGTCAGAGATATCGCAGGAAGAACAGACTCAATAAAAATTGAACAAGACAGTTATCCTCCAGTAAGGGCAGTAGAGTAAAATAGAATGACCCTAGAACGCAGCGACACAGTAAGCGCTTTTAGACAGGCGGTATTAGTACCCGATAGTCAAATTGACTTAGGCCACGCTGCATTAATCATAGCCACACACAAATACCCTGATTTAGACATACAACGAGAATTAAGCCTTTTCGATTCATTAGCATCAGTCGCGGAAACACGCATGTCACCAGATAGTGACCCTCTTCAGAAGATAAACGCAATCAGCACTTATTTATTTGAGGAGATTGGGTTTCGCGGAAATGATCAAGATTATTACAATCCCAAAAACAGTTATTTGAATGAAGTACTATCTACCAGATTAGGTATACCAATCACATTGTCGCTATTATGTATGGAGGTAGCCAAACGCCTGTCAGTAGAACTAGTTAGCATAGGTATGCCAGGACATCTAGTAATTCGGCACTCCGATATAACAGACCTATTCATTGATCCTTTCCACGGGGGGATCCTGCTATCTCAGTCTGAATGCATAGAACGAGTAACGTCCATAACCCAGGGAAGGCTACCATGGAACGATAGTTACTTGACCCCCCTCTCTAATACCGAGTTCCTAGCGAGGATGTTACGTAATCTTAAGTCAATCTATTTGAAGGAAAGTTCCTACCGAGAAGCACAAATCATAATGAACCTCTTATTGGAAGTAAATCCTGAAGCACTCTCTGAAAGACGCGACAGAGGAATAGTCAATTTTCAATTAGGGAACTACCGAGACTCACTTGATGATTTGGAGATTTACCTAGACTCGGGAATATCCGGATCTGAAGCTAGTTCAATAACAAAACTTATCTGGAAGTTGCGAGACCTTCTGTCTGCATAATTCAGACTTTTGGCCATACTTCTACAGCAAAATCTTCCATTTTACCCAGCATATCCTCAAGACTGGGGCTTACCCTGGCCAAATCAACCATGAGATTATTAACCCCTATATCCCTATATTTACTAATGTCTCCCGCTATTTGATTAGGATCTCCAACAAATTGACACCGATCAGAGGAATTGTTAGCTGTGCCTGAAAGTTCTAACCTATGTGTACGGTATATGACTTCAATGTCCTCTATTGCCCTATGCGAGTCTTCCGCACATATGCGCAGTTCCTCCATCGCTATAGACAGCCTCTCTGGAGAATCCATTGGAAACTGCGGATTCACATCGATTGGGCACCAACCATCACAAAATCTGGCAGCGCGCCGAATAGCTCTTTTACTTTCACCCCCAACCCATAGAGGGGGATGTGGCGTTTGAACCGGTTTAGGCAAAAAATTAATGTCGTGGAAAGAGCAATATTGTCCACTAAAAGACGGTGAGGGACTGGTCCACAACTCTTTCATAGCCTGGATATACTCATCAGTAACTGCACCGCGCTCTTCAAATGGTTGCACTCCCAGCGCTTCAAACTCTTCCCTCATCCAGCCTGTACCAACACCTATCACAAGCCGTCCTGCAGACAATACGTCAATAGTAGCTAAAGACTTTGCAGCAACTAGGGGATTCCGGTGCGGCACTACCATAACGCTACTGGAAAGACGTATTTTGCTGGTCTGTCCCGCAAGATACGACAAAACGCTCAGCTGCTCCAGCGATGACCCCGTTGAACTGCCGGGATATTCACCACTCTCAGTATACGGGTAACTAGATTCTATGGTTCTAGGCACTAAAATATGGTCTCCTAGTGATATAGAATCAAACCCTAATTCCTCGCCTCTCTTAGCAATAGTAATGATGCTTTCAGGCGTAGCTAAAGGACCTCTACTCGGAACCGTAAATCCATATTTCATTGGGAAACGCCTCTAGCTAAAGATTCGTTCATGTGATACATCTCCAATGCGAACCACAATGCCAAGGACCCGCTCCTATCGTCTCGTCCAAAAATAGCTTCTCGCGATAAATATGCATCGACACTATCTTGAACACCTGTGCTTATACAAGCATCAACAACGTTACCATCGTCATCGATTCTTTCTGAAACTCCTTGCCATGCCAGATTCACTGAATCGGAAAAACTAGAGTCCAGCCATCCGAACCTAATACCTCTTGCCATAGCATAGCCAATCATGCAAGTACAAGTGAATTCTTGATAAGACCCTGGCAGATTCAGCATCTGCCAATACATACCTGACGGTTGCTGCAAGCGTCGTAAGGCCGAAAGGTGATTTATGTGAATATCAATAAGATTGCTCCGATTCACATGATCTTCTGGCATATAAGTAAGGCTTTCGGAAAAACCAATAGCAGCAAATCCGTTACCGCGTCCCCAATAATACGGCGCTCCGCGAGCATGGAAAAACAGACCGTCTTCTTGCTGAGTTCCAGCGTCTAGTAATAGGCCTGACATTATGTCCAAATATTTTGGATCATTAGTAAGATCGTAAGCCCTTCCCAAGATAGCATTACAATTGAACATATCCTCGACCCTAAATGAGGGATCTGTACACTTAGGAGGAACTCCTAAACCATTGGTTGCGAATAATTCTGCCGATTTTACGATCAAATCTTTAGCACGAGAATCTCGCCTGATCCTAACCAAATCGTATGCCCAGACTATTCCACCAATCGATGAACTTCCAGGGTTATCGCCAAAATAATCTATACCTCCAGACAAGAACGGTTCGACTATTGAGTCTAAATCTTTCAATGCATCCTCGCCTTTCGGCAAAAGCTCAGCAAGTAACAACCTTCCGCTTATAGCCACACCCTTGGTATAAACCATTACGTCCAAGTCATGACCATATTCATCAGCCAAAGACGTGGCAATTTCCAAATAACTGCGTGCACGCCTGCGATCTAGTTCAGTACGTGCTCGTGAAACCTTCCACCGTCTTGTTTTGCCGACTACATCTAGCAGGCGATTAATTTCCAACGGCAAATCAGACTGGTTAGCTATCAAACGAACCCCAGGGATTGGACCAACCGAATCCGGAGCTTCGATTCCAATGGCGGATACCAATGAGTCGTCCGCTGGTATACGAGTAGCCCCTACAGTAAGAGGCAAGTCATTTATCGCATCATTAGCTTGCCACCTCACAGAATCTCCAGAACATATTTCCACTATGAGATCCGGAGCATTAAATGATATCCATCTCCATAAATACTGTTTCTGAGGACCATGTGTGTCTTGATAAAAGGGTCGGGTTGGAGGATATCCTTGGGAGGTCGTACTATGGTATTCCAATCCAGGGTCAGAGCCTGAATACAGGTCAGTAACAGGTATCATGCTCAGAGAAACTTTGTCTTGATCTGGATGCTTAATGTAACACCCAAACACGCCTTCTGCGATAACTTGTGATTTAAGGGCGTCCTTATCAGACACGATAACCAATATCCTAGCTCTACTTGTACTAGGCACATACCCATCTGCATGAAGAAATACAGGCAGGCTTTGACGATCTCCCCAAAGACCACAAGACGACCATACCCATTCTTCTGATTTATCTCCTGCTAGCTCGATAAGTGCATGCTTCAAATTTGTGAAATCAGTGACCACTAACCTGTCTCCTTTCACGATTGTCGAGAGTGTCATTCATATTTATTTATACCGAATAGACTCACCAACAGCAAATAGAAAACTTTACGGATCCTGGAACTCTACAATCGCATCAGGGTTAAATTCTATTCCCAAACCAGGTTTTTCAGAGAAGTACAACCTGCCTTTCTCAACTTTTGGTGGGTCTATAAGTATAGCGTTATATGCCTCGTTAAATATAAGGTGTACTTCGCTCAACCATCCGTTGGCAATTCCTGCTATTAAATGTCCGTTATGAATCTGCCATCCACCACCCGTTGCAAACGGCAAGTGAAACAATTCAGCCATATGGGCTATCTTCAAGCAGGTTGTATAGCCGCCTCCGTCCATAACATTCGCGTGCATGATATCCACCGCTCCGCTTACAATCATCTCTCTGTTGTCCCAAGGACTTTCAGTAAAAGCTCGGGCCGCTAGAGGAATCGACGTATGTTTCCGGAGCTCTAGCATTAATCGTACATCCCGAGTAGAAACGGAGTGGTCAAAACAGCTTATGTTCAATGCTTCAATTCTTCGGACAAACTCCCTCGAATGATTTAGATCAAATCTAGCATTACCATCAACTAGTATCTTAATATCGTCTCCTACCGCATGTCGGATAGCCTGAAGGCGTTCCACATCCACGGAAACATCATTGCCTCTATCTGCTGCGACCACTTGATACTTAAGATATGGATGCCCCTCTTCCGCCATTTCTGCGGAAATACCCACCACATCGTCAATATCAAAAACGTTAAAGCCGCACGTTATGTAAACTGGAACTGAATCTCTACTAGCTCCTCCCAAGAGCTTGTAGATGGGCTGATTCAGAAACTTACCTTTGATATCCCATAAAGCAATATCACAGGCGCTAATGGCACGCCCTACTACACCCATCCGCGCTTTGTAAGTAGCTGTAATTTCCTCTGAAGCGTCAGCCCATATCTCTTCTATAAACATTGGATCCCGGCCTACCAAAAAAGGAGCCAAATCCCTATTTATCAACTCCCTGGTACCAAATCGCTCCAAATCACGCGCGATCCCATATCCAGTAGGGCCATCGTCCGTATCGATACGAACCAGTACCATACCAACAGTTCGAGGCTCACCGGAATAAGGGGTTTTTATAGGAACTTTAAGACAACTTGCCTCTACCTTAGATATAACCAAATCACACCACCCCAAATAAACTGATTGAAAAGACGTGGGCGAATATACTATCCAGTTAGAGTAGAGTCAAGCCAAGTCGAGTTAAGACACATTATTTTATGTTAGCTAAAAATTGCTCTATCGCTGAATTAACAACTTCAGGTCGTTCCGCCATGGGGAAATGACCCGCATTGTCTAATTTCAAATATTGTGAACCAGGAACAGCCTTATTAATTTCGAGTTCATACTCAGGCGGTTTTCCGGGGTCATCAACTCCCCTTATTAACAGCAGAGGTGTTTTCAGATCATTAATACGGTCGCTAACATCAAACTTATCAATCGTCACCAAATCTTTATACTGAGCTATGGGACCTATAGCGTCATGCCTAGACAGAAGATGTCTTCTCAGATCCGGATCCATGAACATCATAGAATGGGCCATAGCATCTTTCCATTGCTGGTAAACTTCCTGATCAGATGCAGCGTCTAACCTAAACTGCAGGCTAGCCGGAGGACGCTCTTTAGCTCTCATAGAGATCGTCATTAACACAAGCGCCTTAACTTCTTCTGGGAATTCCAAAGCATATTGCAGGGCTATACAAGCACCTAACGTAAAACCACATAGCACCAAATCTTCTGTGACTCCGCTACCCCATAGCCATCCCCTTAACCAGTTCGCATAGCTATCTACATCCTCGCACGGAGCCCCAACAGGGTGGCCAGGAAGATCAGGAGCCAAACTACCTTCGAAATAGTCTAGTTGATTGCAAAAGGAGTCTGAACAACTCCCAGCGCCGGGTCCATGAATAAATACAAACTGAGACATTACATCAACTCCTAGATCTGGCAGAGTCATTAGTCCAGCATTTACTCTAATGCCGTTCGGTCCTCTAGTTAATACAATCTACTCAACCCGTTTTGAACATATACCGGAGAATACCATAGGCTTCCCCCAAAGTATATTCAGTTCACAGGAGTAAAACCTCTCTCAATATGATGTATTCACTCGCACAGTTAGTGCCTGTGTTAGAGATCAATATGTTAGTATATCCTGCAGCTTTAGAATCAAGAAAGGGATAATATTCTTGGATAAAACACATATAGCCAGCGCCCAGGTAAACGATGTTACAGTGCTTCACGACGTGATGGTTAAGATGCGCGACGGAGTTGAACTAGCGACAAACATATTCTTACCATCCAAAAATACGACTCCCATCGATGCAAAATATCCTGTCCTTTTGCAGAGGACCCCATATAACAAGTCAGATCCTAATCGGATGCTAGAATGCCACTTCTTTGCCGAACGCGGATACGTGGTTGCGTTCCAGGATTGTAGAGGATGCCATAGATCGGGAGGCGGATTCACAAAATATATCAGTGAAGGCCCTGACGGATATGACACTATAGAATGGTTGATCAACCAGCCTTGGTCAAATGGTCAAATAGGCACCTTTGGACTATCCTATTCCGCTCACACCCAGGCCGCGACAGCGTGTATGAATCCACCTGGTTTAGTATGCATGTGGTTGGATTGCGGCGGATTTTCGAATGCCTTCCTAACAGGTTGTCGGAATGGCGGAGCGTTCGAATTGCGCCAATTAACTTGGGCTTACAAAGAAGCTCTGCAGAGTCCTGACGTTACCGCAGATACGGTTAAATCCAAAGCGGTGAAAAACCAAAACATGCATGATTGGTTTCATAGATTACCATGGAAACAGGATCATTCACCGCTTAAATGGACTCCTGACTACGAGAAGTACTTATTGGACATATGGGCTCGGGAAAATTACGAGGAATATTGGGATCAAATTGGATTATGCGTAGAACATCACCAAGAGCAGTTTTCTGACGTCCCCCAGGTACATCTGGGGAGCTGGTATGATCCATATGCAAAAAGCACGACAGATAACTTTGTGTTGCTTACCGAGAGAAAAAAGAGCCCCGTCTGCCTTATCATGGGCCCCTGGACACATGGCGGTAGGTCTCTTACCTACTCGGGAAATATAGATTTCGGATTGCAATCTTCAGTGGAAGGGAATCTTGATATAGATTACAACCACTTGCGTTTGAGGTTCTTTGATAATCACCTTAAAGACGACCGACCAGCTCAACACACCATGCCAGCGGTAACGCTCTTTGTCATGGGAGGTGGTAGCGGAACCAAGAATGCTACAGGCCGATTGGACCACGGAGGATATTGGAGGGAAGAAAATGAATGGCCTCTCCTACGGGCTATTAATACTAAATATTTTATTCATGAGAGCACACTGACTACTACTATCCCAGAGAGCGGGGCAGATGGCATCACATACTTATATGACCCTAACAATCCGGTACCCACCATCGGGGGAAACATC
The DNA here is from genome assembly GCA_009392775.1 of SAR202 cluster bacterium. The sequence continues at coordinate 7,641 of VFFT01000091.1, forward strand.
TCATCGGGCCTGCCAATCATGGAGCCTGGGGGGTTCAACCAGATTGAAAATCCGGAGTTTTACGGTTCATCCAAACCTTATTTACCGCTCAGCTCGCGGCCAGATGTCCTGACTTTCCAGACCCATATATTGGAACAAGCTATTGAAGTAACAGGACCAATAAAGTCAGTATTGTGGATTAGTTCAGAGGCCATAGACACCGATTTCACAGCAAAATTAATTGATGTGTATCCCCCATCAGTTGATTATCCAGAAGGATACGCATTAAACATAACAGACGGAATCATCAGAACTAAATTCAGAAACTCCTGGGACAAGCCCGAACTGATGCACTCTGGTGAACTTTACCAAGTTACGATTGAACTATACCCGACAAGCAATTTATTCGTGAAAGGTCACCGTATTAGATTAGACATCTCATCTAGTAACTTCCCAAGACTTGATGTCAACGGAAATACTGGAAATAACCCCGGATTAGATCCAGTCAAAATACCCACTAGGAACACCATATATCAAGACAAAGATCACCCGTCTTATATCGAGCTGCCAATAATCCCTACTTAACAAACCTAGGCATAACTTCGTGAGCGAATAGTTCTAGTTGATCGGATGGAATTGGATCGGCAAATATTAGGAAAAAATACTTTATGCCATGGTCTATATAAGACTGTATCTTACGCGCACACTGCTCAGGAGTGCCAGCGATAGCTCTTTTCAGAGATTCCCTATATTCAGATTCATCCCTTCCCATATTGCGAGCATTATCCTTTACCAACTGCTCATACTTAGCCTGATCTTCAGCTATAACGACTGAAGTATTATGAGTAACTTCTATATCCTTAACATCTCTACCGACTTCCTCACAATATTCAGCCAATATTTGTAACTTGTCGTCATGTTCTGCCAAAGACATACCATTCCCAATATTACACATATCCGCCTGGCGTGCGACAGCTTTCAACACATGCTTTTCGCCATGCCCCCCTATAAGTATAGGAGGATGTGGTTTCTGTACTGGCTTAGGGTCATGGTGTGCGTCCGCAACGCCATAATATTTACCTTGAAAATTGACCGTGTCCTCTGTCCAAAGCTTTCTGATCAAACTAACGGCTTCAGTTAACATGAGAGATCTAATTCTCGTTGATGGAAAATCATAACCTGACGCAGTATGGTCGGTACGCCCACCGCCGGCACCTATCCCCAGCTCAAGCCTCCCATTGCTTATGACATCTAACGTTGAAGCCATTTTCGCCAATAAAACGGGTTCACGATATGTGTTCGCGAGAACCATTGGGATCATGCGAATACGATCTGTAGCAGATGCCAATGCAGAAAGAGTGGTCCAACACTCCAATGTGGGTATATTGATTAAATCATAGAGGCTAGCAGAGTAATATCCCAAATTATCAGCAGATTGCCACACTCTCAGTAAATCTTGATAGCTGTATTTACCTTGATGGATACGAACACAGAACTTTACTTGCTTTTCCATAATTCCCTACGAGAACATTAAGGCTCCGGCCTAATTATCCGGAGCCTGTATTGAATGACTATTGGGTTTATCGTTTAGTTACCATTTTTTATAAAATCCGCTATCCGCTCTGCTATCATCATAGTCGTCACATTTGTATTTGCCCTGATACAATCTGGCATTATTGAAGCATCCACTACTCTCATATTCTCAATTCCTTTTAATCGGGCGTACTGATCTACCACTGCCATTGGATCAGAATCAGGACCCATCTTACATGTACCTGAAATATGGTGCTGCGTCGTTACTTCCCTAAGCATCCATCGGTCTAGAGCAGAGTCATCCTCAAGGTCCGCATCAGTAGGGGCTATACGCTCTTGGACTATATCCTGCATGTCTGGATGGTCTTCAAATCCAACACATATTCTTACCATTTCTCTCATACGTTCTCTGTCCCATTCTTCTTGAAGGTAATTGTAATTAAGATCTGGTTGCTGATAGGGGTCCGCAGAGTTTAACCCAATGTGCCCCGCCCCTAATGCTAGTTGGAGGCCGGCGGTGATGCGAATACCCAGAGGTTTCATACGATCACCTCCACGGTCTACTCGCTCAGTAGCAAAGGACTGCATACTCACTTTGATATCATTCCGTAAATCTGATCCGGTTGCCGTATACCGCAGGGTTACCTGCATCCTAGGAGCCATACCGTCCAAAGGAAATCCTTCCTTAGTTCTCCAGGTAACAGCAACCGAAGGATGGTCTCTGAGATTCTGTCCGACACCTGGGGCGTCAACCACCTGAGATATATTAGACTTCCCTAACTCTTCAGATGGGCCAATACCGGATAGCATCAGTATATGCGGTGACCCTATGGGACCAGCACTCAGGATAACTTCATCACTTTCTACTACGAATGTCTCACCTGAACTTTCAACCTGGACTCCGGACGCTCGGTTACCTTCAAAAATAATTCTATGAACATGACAATCAGATTTAATTGTCAGATTTAGACGATGTCGCGCCTGATCCAGATATCCCAGGGCGGTGCTCATTCTAATGCCGTTAGGATTATTAAATGGGGTTGGGCCAACCCCAGTAGAATCGGGATGATTATGATCAGGACTGTCCGGGAATCCCGCATTTCGGCAGGCATTGTAGAAAGCCACTTGTGCTGGCAACCATTCTTCACGCTTAAACCGTCGAGCAATTATGGGGCCATCACTGCCGTGAAAATCGTCCTTGAAATCACTGTCTGTCTCTATTTTTCTGAAATAAGGCATAAGTTTTTGGAAATTCCATTGATCATTGCCCATATCAGCCCAGGTATCGTAATCTTCAGGAACACCCCTCAGAAATACCTGGCCATTAATGGCGCTTGATCCGCCGGTAACTTTTCCTCTAGGTACCAACATATTGTCAGATTCAGGAGTAGGTTTCCCGGTAAATTGCCAGTTATGATCACTGACCATAATGTCAGTCTCTGTAGCGTATCCAAACTTTACCTCTTCAGGCAGATGTTCAAAGTTCGGATAGTCAGGTCCAGCTTCCAATAGCAGAACATGGCAACTCGGATCTTCAGTTAAACGTGTGGCCATAATGGAACCGGCTGACCCAGCACCTATAATAATATAGTCGTATTTCATATCTTACCTCCTGAATAGCATGACATTTACAGGGCATATTATAAGAGTGATTGAGGACCGTCAATTACTCCGCAACTTTTCAATTATCACCTTGACCTTGCTTCAAAGGGGACAGACAATGGTAGCGAAGTAATCGCACGTAACAAATGGAGTAACGATGGCAAACATACTTAGAGTCTATTCAGGTGATGATGGAGAATCCCATATAGAGACGATTGAGCTACCCATGGAACCATTCGTGGACACTGAAGGTGCTTATGGAGAAGGAACTCCAGTAGAAAACGGTGGCATAACTTTCAGGGTAGGTCCAGTCGGATACGTACTCGAATGGCACTGTGCTCCTAGGAGACAATACACCATAACGTTATCAGGTGCTGCCGAGATAGAGGTAGGTGACGGTACCAAGCAACAAGTGGGACCTGGTGATGTTCTGCTAGCTGAAGATCTTACCGGTAAGGGGCATATTACGCGCGTAGTAGGCAATGAACCCAGGTTCTACGCTGTAGTTCCACTGAATGACTAATAATGTCAGCTAATACTGACACTGGACCCGCATCAGCTCGATTTTTTTACGGGTGGCTAGTATTAATCGCGGCTTCTATCCAAGGTTTCCTGGGTGTAGGAATGGTTATAAGTGGCTTCCTCGTATTTTTCCTGCCCATCCAGTCCGACATAGATATCAATGCTGCCTCAATGTCTCTGGTAATCGGGCTCGCCTGGGCAGTAAGTGGAGTAGTCGCAGTACCTGCTGGTTGGGTGTCTGACAAGTTCGGAACCCGTAAATTAGTACTGTACGGAGGTGTAATTACAGGTCTGGGATTGATTATGCTTTCGTATTCCCAGTCCTACTGGCACCTATTATTATTTTATTCAGGGATAGTTTCAGTCGGTCGAGTTGGAGCTCTGAGCCCCACACTATTAACCGTTGTAAACCAATGGTTTGTCAGGCGTAAACCACTAGCAATGGCCGTGTTAAGCACATCATTTGTGGCCGGAGCAGCCAGCGTAGTACCTATTCTAGCCATTGGTAACACACAGATTGGATGGCGACTGACAATACTATCTTGCGGGGTAATATTCGCAATAGTATCGGTAATCGTCGCTGCAGTACTCCGTAATAAACCAGAAGATATGGGTTTATTCCCCGATGGCGACTCCGTAAGCTCTGAAGCAGATAGGCCCGTATCCCCTCTTACGACCAATGAACCTCAATATACCGTCCGTCAGGCTTTGATGACCCAGGCTTTCTGGCTTCTACTAATAGGATTAGTTGTCAGAGTATCAGTAGCTGACGGAGTGATAATCCACCAGATACCAATGCTGGTGTGGAGAGGCATCGAAGAACAAACCGCAGCCTATTACCTTTCTTTCATGTTCCTTATTGCAATACCACTTAGATTCGGTCTTGGAATCATGGGAGGATACGTGTCCATAAGGCTCATACTATTCACTGGGATGGCGGTTGGATCAATTGCCACAGCCCTAATGTATATGATTGCAGGTACAGAAATCGCCATAGTCTTTGTACTGGGATTAGCGATAGTAGAAGGTATTGCCACCACAAATTGGCTCGCAGTGGGACAATATTTTGGGAGGCGGCACTTTGGCACGCTCGTTGGAATCATGACCATAAGCCACTGCTTTGGATCACTAATATTCCCATATATAAGCGGATGGATATTTGACGCAACTCAAAGTTACGATCTAGTTCTACTCATTACAGCACCTTTGTTCATGTTCGGAGGTCTTGCATTCCTGATGGCAAAAAAACCAGTATGGAACCGACAAGAGAGATAACCATTTATATCTAATAAACATCTCACCAATATACTAGACCAATTTTTTCGGTCAGAGTACACTTAGAATAAGGTCAAAACAGTACTGCCGGTGTAGCTCAGTGGTAGAGCAACGCTTTCGTAAAGCGTAGGTCAAGGGTTCGACTCCCTTCACCGGCTCCACTCTATTGTTATTCGCCAGAACTCATAAAACAGAGTGCAAATCTTCAAATCGTTTCGCCCTTACCTGTAGTGTTAATAACCTATCGGAGAAATACCTAATGTTGATACGCAATATTTTCCTATTAACTACACTGTGTTTAATATTTTCCACGATGAGCTGCAGTTCAGATACCTCCTCCGAATACCCATCAAATGATTACGACAGACCTGAACGTAATATGGACCGGGAAAACCGAGAAGACGAAAAGCAACGTCGCGACGGTGAGCGTGCTGGTCGAGAAGAAGAAAGACAACGCAGGGAAGCCGAATACAAGAAAAACCGAGAGAGCGGTGAACACCGTGGTCAACAACGTCATGATCGAGATCAGAAAGAACACGAATTTGAAAGTAAACCTCCCAGGGATATGAAGATGGCGGCCAAAGAACTAGGGATTTCCCCTGAAGCCCTTCGGAAAGCCCTTGGTGGACCACCTCCAGAGATACAACAGGGAGCAAAGAAACTTGGTATCAGTGAAGAAAGACTTCTGGATGCCCTTGGCATACGAGAACATCCAGAGGGGCATAAGGGCCCCCGTGACAATAATCCCCTAAAAATAGCAGCAGACAAATTAGGAGTGGACTTCAAAGAATTTCAGAATGCCCTTGGTGGACCACCTCCAGATGTTGAAGCTGCCTCAGAAAAACTTGGCATAGATGTAGATAAAATAAGAGAAGCCATGGCTGCCCCCCCGAAGAAGAGGAAAAGTCCCTGACTAAGGATCTGTTAGACAGAACCATTAACTATTACAGATAATCGTTTACAGAGCCAACGGGTGTCCCATCTTTCAGCCCGATCTGTCTGGTGACACTCATGTTGTATGCCGCTGATAAAACGGCACTCATGTGCCTACCATATCCACCAGCGACTACAATAATAATATTGTCAGGGCGAGGAACGATTGGCATCATTGCCTCATCGTCGTTAGTGTCAACAAAGTCAGGCAATTTCACAGTGCCCCAGCCACCACCTTCCCTAAGGTCCCCGACCTTGTTCTGTGCCCGATCAAACAGGAATTGTTTGACCATGCTTTTTGACCAATCACGTTCCTGCAGCCAGAAGGCAGCTTCAGCGGTAAGAACCATCATCTGCTCACCCTCAATACCGCTTCGGTAAACTCCATTAGCACCTAGGTGCCGCATAGCAGAAGCGCCGCTTTCCAAATACCTCTCGGGGGTCTTACTTACCAGGTCATTAACGTTATGAGGAGCCTCAGTACAGAACACCGTTACAGAACTAGTGCCCGGTTCAAAGCCTCTCTCCACATGCAATGATTCCCATGGGCTTTCTTCTTCGTCTTCCCCAATACAGTACGAATATTTACCTGGATGGCCATGAGTAGCCATATCTGTAATACCAGGTATACCGCCGCCAATATTGGTACATATTAACCTGACCGCCCTGCCTATGGTAGCGTTCGCACGCCAGCCTTGCCCAAATACGTTCTGCCTACAATTCACTTCCAGCTCATTGCGCATTGGCCCGTTAATTATCACAAGGTGAGCGCCGGGATGAGTCGTTGTTTGACGTCCATAGAGATTGTATTGTGGCTCAACCATCGCCGATATGGCAGTAATAACTACTGGCAGATATTCTGGCTTGCAGCCTGCCATAACTGAATTGATAGCAATTTTTTCTACAGTAGCTTGCCCCTGTCTGGGTTCCACTATGGAAATGACTTCACTAGGATCGCGGTCCGTGAAGCGAAGCATAGCCTCTACCAGATCCTGCGTGGGGGGTATTATTGGAAGCCCATCAGTCCACCCAGCATCGTAGAAATGCTCATATATCTCGTACGCAGAGTCATTTAAATCTAATTGCTTGGCAGCAGGGCCTTGATTCCGCATTTCCGGCGCGTCCTTTACGCGTCCAGCAGTGCCTGTACCAACTCACTGTAATGAGAGGAAACATCAGCACGTATCTTATCTTCTGGTTGCGCAGATACTGGGTGTTGAATTATCACTATGGGAAGATTCGGCATCTTCTGGAGTCTAGTAAGGCGTTTTCCATATTCTGCGAACGAATGAGTCACTATGGCAACCGTCGGTATGCCAATTCTCTCTAGACTCATGCAATCGTGGACACTCCACGACGTACAGGATCCTCAATCACCAGTCGCGGTGATCAATGCATCTACTTCTTCAATCAACTGTTCTTTTATGTCAGGGGTCATGCCACTGACACTTTGTTTACGGTAATGACGAACGTCGATATTTGGAAACTGCTCGCTAAGCTGTTCTTCTATCTGGTTTAAAATGACGTCTGTACGGTCTTTTGTATTATTGAGGAGACCCACAACTTTCCCATCGAAAGTATTAAGCCTGTTAGCAAGATCATCACTTCCCACTTGATCATCTGCAGTGGGATCGAACACTTTTATCTTCTGTGCAATCATGATTCACTCCTTCCTAATTGCGATATTCGGGAGGCATATTCACAGCGCTAGACTAACACATCTAACTAGAAGGTAACAATAATACCTTGAACCCAGCTTCTAATCAGCTTCAATATTAACAGTCACGGAACTTAGAGTGACGGGTATCACAGCATCATCGCTATCATCGAGTGTCATGACGACACGGTGAGTAACCACTCCTCGTTCAGTACGAGCCGATTCATCAACATATGAAACCCTTGCTGAGAGTTTCATGCCGTCAGAACCTATTTTTATCGAAACAGACTTCCCTACGTTAACCATATCAATGTCTGATGCATCAATTATTGAATGGACTTCTACAACATTAGGGTCAACAATTTCTAACACAAGCGAATTGTTAGTCACTTTATCGTCCACATCGACATTAACTATAGATATAATCCCATCAAAAGGCGCTAATACATTAGCCCCATCCAGATTAGAGATCGCATCTTCAAGAATCGCTTCTTTCGACTTTAACGTCGCAGTTTTGACATCAACGTTAAAACTGTCCGGACCATCCATAAGATCATTAAGTTCCTCTCGGGCCAGCGCCACCGCAATCTCTCTTGTTTCCAATTCCACAGCGTCAGCTCCAAGCATTTCTCTCGCCAACTCCTGATCTGCGACAGATAATTTAGATTTAGCATCGGCTACATTTGACTCCAACACATTGAGATTTACTGTATCTGGACCGTCCAATTCTTTCTGCAAATCTATCTCTGCCTGCGCTAAGGTAGCCCTAGCCACTTCCACTGCTGACTGTCTAGTATCTAAGTCCAGTGCCTGGTCTACCGAATCCATCAAATCTTTTAATAATTTTTCAGCATCTGCAAATTCTACTTCTGCCACTGACACAGCTGTATCTAATTTTTGTTTATCCAGACCCTTGTTATTTTCCAGTTCAGCCAATTCATCCTCAGATTGTTGGAAATTAGTTAACGCTTCCTCATAAGCAGCAATAACTGCAGCTTCCGCTTTGGCATCCACAACTATGCCCGGGTTGACTGTATCTTTGACTGGATCACGTCTAAATGCGTACAGATTATCCTCAGCCACGGTCAGAGCCGTCTGGGCTGTAGTTTTCACCAAAAAAGCATCAGCGACAGATTCCTCAAAATCAACCTCAAAATTATCCAAGTCTTCCTTAGCGGACTCTAACACAGCCTCTTTAGTTGCCAATGTCTTGTTGGCATCTGCAATTAAATGTGCTTGGTCCGAATCATAATATTCCAATTTCTCTATCGCATTATCCAGAGTCGTTTCCGCGGTAATTTTAGCCTTTCTTGCTTTTGCTAGGCTAGATTGGTAGGTTCTCTGAAAATCTTCCAGTAGCTCCTCCGCAGTCTTTAAGGCCAATTTTGCATCCGAGTAAACTTTTTGAGCAACTGCAAGATCTTTCTCGTAATCCATTCGGTAATCAATCAGATGTTCTTCAGCAGACTTTAGGGTCTTATTGGCAGCGACTATATTATTATCTAGGGTTGCCTTCTCAAGAGGGATTGAATTGAACTCTTCGGTTGCCGCATCAAGTGCTTCAATCGCCTTGTTCACATCTGATCTTGCTATAGCGACTTTCTCTTCCAAGCTTGCCACCGTCACATCATCAAGAGTAGCTAGAACGCTGCCTTTTTCTACACTATCTCCTTCAGACACATGGACAGAACCCACTTCGCCATTACTGGAAAAACTTAACTCCAGTGTATTGGGAAACACCAGAGTGCCCGGCCGTGATAAATCTTCCAGATAAGATTTATCACCTGACATAGTGAGGATATCAACGTTCTCGGGCACTGCCGAACCATTAGATCTGATCAATATGAATGCAACTGTCGCCACAATTAACCCACCGACAACGCAAGCAATTATTACTTTCCTGCTGAACCAAGTTGAGATGTTCACTTAAGAACTCCTGAAACATTCATATTTGAGAAGGCAAACTACCATTTAAGAACCTTCGTTAGGAGACGATCTATCAAGTCGTACGACTCGACTAATGGAACCTTTCGCAGCATCAAACCATCTTGGAACATTCACATGAAGCAAAGTATAAATTACTGGAACCACGATAAGAGTCAGTACCGTTGAACTTGCCAAACCACCAATTACAACAGTCGCAAGCTCTGCCCCAATTATTCCACCATCACCACTAGGAGATGTTGCAAGGGGAAGCAACGCGAAAGTAGTAGTAAAAGCCGTCATTAGTATTGGTCTCAACCTGGTCCTACCGCCCTCTATCAACGCGTCATAGACACTCATACCCCTGCTTCGCAGCTGTTCCACGAATGTTATAAGGACGATAGCATTCGTAACTACGACACCGATCAATAATAATAACCCCATCAAGGCGGAAAGACTCAAAGTACGATCAGTCACCGCCAGGGCAACCAAAGCACCCACTATAGCCAATGGAAGGCTCAGCACTACAATAAACGGATCTCTAAGCGATCCTAGGCTCGCCACCATTACTAAATACACCAAAATGATTCCAATCAACATCGCAGTAAATACGTCTTGGAATCCTTCCCCTATTTGGCTAAATATACCGCCAGTCTCTACCGATACCCCTGGAGGCATATCCAGATTCTGAATTATTGAATCAACTTTGACTCCTACGGCACGTGTATCTTCCGCCGTTATTTCACCTGATATTGTGACAGATCTTTCAAGGTCGAATCGACTTATACTGACAGGACCTTGTTCAATACCTATATCACTTATTGAGCCTAGTTTAACCGCGCCTAGAGCCCCATGTATGCTTATATTTTTAAGTTCGTCCAATTCGTCTAACGTGTCTGTGTTCCCCTTCACAACTATGTCAAAAGTGGTATCGCGTATATCAATATCACTAATGTCTGACCCTACCATCAGTTGATTTACCTGTCGTCCCACATCGATGACCGACAGTCCAAAAGCCGCAGCCTCTTCTGGATTAACTGAAATCCTGACTTCGTCCTTCGCGTCTGAAATGTCACTGGACACATTAACTATCCCCTCTAATTCCCTCAAACCTGCAATCAACTTTTTGGCTGTGCCAGAAATATCCGAGAAATTAGGGCCCACCACGGTAATTTCCAAATCTTCAGAAGGCGGCCCACCACTAAGTGCGTTGACTGTAACGATCATATCTTCGCTGGGCGGTATATCTTCGCGAATCATATCTGCAATTGATTCCGGAACACCTTCCTTCGGCAATCGCATGAAGAATCCTGCGGTGTGAAAACCAGAACTAACAGCCGATGGCCCAAATTGATCAGACACACCACCTAATGAAACTTGATAAACGTCTATATAACCATTATCACTATATTTTTCGAGAATGCTCTCAACTCTAGTCACTTCCTGGAAAGTCCTACCAATAGATGTCCCTGTGGGCAACTCAACATCCACTGTTATGTACTCGGGACTTCCGGCAGGGAAAAAAGTGATTGGTATAACTAACAATAACAACAGACTGGCCAATACCACACCAAAGGAGCTCAACAGGGTTACGAGCCTATTTTTCAGACTCCACATAAGAATCGGGGTGTAAAAACGCTGCAGCCATGTGTCATGTGTCGCAGCATTGTCCAAAGTTCCTGGGAAGTCTCCTTCTCTCAGCAATAAAACTCCTAGAACTGGGACCGCAGTAAGCGCCACAAGTGTAGAAGCTAGCAGAGCGAAACTTACAGACAAGGCGAAAGGGGTAAAAAATTCCCCTACCAGTCCCTGTATAAAGGCGAGAGGAACAAACACTGCAACAGTGGTCAAAGTAGATGATACGATAGCAGCTCCCACCTCTTTAGTGCCATCTACAGCGGCTTGGTATCGATCCTCGCCACGCTGCATGTGCCTATACATATTTTCAAGAACTACAATACTGTCATCTACTACTCTACCGACTGCGATGGCGAGCCCAGCAAGGCTCATAAAATTAAGCGACAGACCATACAAAGCCATCACCAAGATTCCAGTCAGCACGCTTAGCGGAATCGAAATACCTATTATCAAAGTAGGCCTAAGTGTAGTAGCTACGCCTCTCAACAATGTTGGCCGGATGTTAATGAGAAAGATAAAAACTGCTGACACCGCAAATAAAAATCCGAGTGTCCCTTCTTTAAGCAATGATGAAAGCTGTCTTTTGACTTCTGGCCCGTCATTCTGTATCACTAGAACATTTACGTCGGGCGGCAGTCCCTCAATAGTGTCAAGCTTTTCTATAATTCCTTCTGTAACATCGACTGTATTAGCGTCCGGTTTCTTTAAAACTGCCATATTGATACTGGGCTTACCGTTAGTCCTAGAAATCGTGGTAGCTTCATCTGTATCAAACGTGATAGAGGCTATATCCTTCAAGCGCACTATCCTGTCGCCTCGCTTATGCCCAGCCACAGGGACTGCCACATCATTCTTTTCAAAACCGATAGCTAAGTCCCTCAGGTCTTCAATGGACCCAAACTCATTGGTAGTTCTCACCAAGAAACTCGAACCGTCTTTATCAATGGTTCCAGACGGGAAACTAGCATTGTTACCCGCTATGGCGTTAGATATTTGCGTTATAGAAAATCCCAGATCATCTGCTTTTTGCGTATCGACCGTTACCATCACCTGCTCTTCTATTTCTCCAGCGACACTAACGTCGAACACCCCTTCAACCTTATCGATAGCAGGCATAATATGGTCGTCTATAACACGTTGAATGGAAGGAATATCACGGTCTCCACTTACGCTAAGTTGGAGTACTGGAAAAGTATCGGAATTTAATCTATATACATACGGCTCATATGGTAGGTCCAGCCCATTAATATCACTTTCTACGGTCCGTTCCGCTTCATCCATATCCTCGCCGAATTCGAATGTAAGTTGTATGAAAGAAAAATTTTCAGAAGATTCAGATCTAATCTCTCTAAGTCCTTCAGTACCATCTACAGCTTCTTCAATCGGTTTAGTAATCTGTCTAACAACGGTTTCCGGATCACCACTTGGGTAACTGGTTCCTATCAGAATATTAGGGAATTCAATTTCCGGGAATAACTCCCGTTGCAAGTTAGTGTAAGTGAAAACTCCACCCAGCAGTACTAACACGATGATTAGAACCGTCACAGATCTACGTTGCA
>VFFT01000092.1 GCA_009392775.1 SAR202 cluster bacterium
TATTCGAAGCGCCCTGAGGACGCGGATGACGAGGAACTAGAGGATCCAGGTATAACATTAACAAAAGCCTGGGTTATGTTCGGTATAGTGTCAGCGGGTGTAATAATAGCAAGCTTTTTCCTTGCGTTCAGTGTTGACCGTATTGCAGAACTAACCGGTGTTGCATCAAGCACACTTGGTATACTCTCAGTAGCAGTTGTGACTTCTATGCCAGAAGTCGCCGCTAGTATAGCGGCAGCTAGGATGGGTGCAGCTGACCTCGGAATCGGAAACCTTTATGGCAGTTGTGTATTTAATGTCACGATACTTTGTTATGCAGATCCTTTCTATAGACAAGGCATTCTGGTTAACCAATCAGATCCAAACCATCTAATCGCAGGTGTAGTAGCCCTCATATTAATCCTCATGGGGTTAGTAATGATATTAGGGAGAGATAAGCTACATAAGCTTCTCACATGGTCTGTACTAGCCCTCATGGCGGCAATATATATAGCAGGGGCCATTGCAGTGGCAAGACTTGGTGCACCACATACTAGTACTGCAAGCACAGATACAGGGATCGAGAAAAGCGTACAGGAGTCCTCTGTTAAAGAAGTCTAGATGAGGGTTTCAGACCTGAACCAGATGGGCAGAGATATCGATTTAAACCTCTGCCCCTGGATATCTTGCGATTTCTACAAAGGAATTCTCGGCATCAGACCAAGTGAATAAAGCAGATTCCACTACTCTAGAATCATCGATTCCAACAACCAATTGTTGCACAGGGTATGCAGGTCCATCACCCCAAGGACTAGTAGCAACCTCTCTATCTGTGTCAGACAGATACGCCTGTCCATTAGGATGAGAATGATAAATAATTAAGGCAGGATGTTCAGTATCCAAGCTCTGATTTAGCTCCATAACATCAGATGAACTAAATACATATGCAGTCTCAACACCACGTCCAGGTTGAGTCGGATGGTTACCAGAAGACTGATCATTCTCACATCTTCTAATATGATCTACGTAAGACCCCGATCTGTCACCGGTGAGCCAGCCACAACATTCTGCGGGATAACTGTTGCGAGCTTCAGCGTATACGGATTTCATTAAAGTATCTGAAATGGTTATAGGTTTCATCTTTAGTGCTTTAACTCCGAATGCTTTACAAATATCTAGAAAGAGTCAAGAAAATACTACCCCACCTAAGATGGATTTTTCCTGTACTCAAAGAAATCTCGAACTGCCTGTTCCTGGTCAGAGGTTTGTATAGAACCTGGTCTTAGCTGCCTAATATAATCAATAGCATTTTGAGCAGAATAGCCAACACTGACGAAGTAACAAGCCAGAACTGTACCCGTCCTGCCTATACCTGCCGCGCAAGTTACAACTACAGGTCTCTCCCATGTTTCTATCTCTGCCTCTATAAATTTAACCATACGATCAATCTGATCCATAGTCGGGGCAGAGAAATCTCTAACTGGCTCATATAACTCAACCATCTGCCATGGTTCTGTCGATATAGTATTTTCCTCCATACGTATTACAGACGCTATATCTTGGAGTTTGAGAAATGTTATATCGCGTGTGTTAGTAGGTCCTTGAGCGCCAGCTAACGTACCCTCAATAATCCAACTAAAATTCATGTAAACTAGACTTCTATCTTCCATAAACTCTAATCCAATCGCAGATATATGAATTGCAACCGATGCGTCAACCAGAAAGCGAGCCCATTATACTTTATTTAGTCATACAATGTAGTACAGTTTAATAAGCTAAGTGGAAATTTTGTAAAATCACACGCACAACAACCATCTTCCACCACAACTCTACGAAAATAATGAACATTACAATAAAAGGAGTTTTAATTGGATTACAGTAATATTATGTACCTGAAAGAGAATCAGGTTGCAACAATCACATTAAACCGTCCTGATGCTATGAACGCACTAAGTCCAGATTTGCTATCCGAACTGCAATATGCCATTTCTATCGCATCAACGGATCAAGATCTTAAGGCGCTGGTTATTCGAGGAAACGGGAGAAGTTTCTGCGCAGGAGCAGATTTACTGTTCTTCGACTCTGCCTTTGAAAATTTATCGCTACTTAACCCCTACATACAATTACTTAACCAATGTTTCTTGGATCTTGAAAATCTGGACATACCCACAGTGGCAGTCGTACAGGGATTCGCTCTCGCGGGCGGACTCGAATTAGCTATGGCATGTGATATGACTATCGTCTCCAATGAAGCTAAACTAGGCGACCAACATGCGAATTTCGGATTAATGCCTGGAGGTGGATCTACACAAAGACTACCCAGAAGAATAGGGATGCAGAGAGCTATGGAATTGCTTACAACCGGACGATGGTTAACAGGACCAGAAGCAGTTGATTGGGGTTTAGCGCTAAGGTCTACAGATGAAGCTAATCTTAATGCGGAATTGGAATCAATACTATCTTCCCTGAGAGATAAAAGTCGAGAGAGCCTATCTTGGATCAAATCCATCACTCGACAGGGCAGGGATTTATCAGTAAATTCTGGTATCCAACTAGAAAGCTCAGCTTTTGTCCAATACCTCGCAACTTCTACTCACCCTAGAGAAGGTATCCAAGCCTTTAAAGAGAAAAGAAAGCCGGACTTCTAGCTTACTTACCTTGACCTTACTGCAGCGACGAGGTATTTTTAAAAGCAACCTCGTGTTTGACAGACATACTCTGTCGAGTTCGTATCATCCAAGAAGGTCACTGATTGCTAATCAAGGATATTTTAAAAACTTCCCGAACTATCTCATGTGAATTCTTTCCTCCTAAAGACTCAGAGGGAATTAATAACGTACTGGAAGTAGCCGGAAGGCTAAAACCCTACAATCCCAGTTTTGTTTCCGTAACCTATGGTGCCGGAGGAAGCACACAAGCCTTTTCCGAGGAAATCACTCTGCGGTTAAAACGCGAACTGAATTTTGAAGTGATGGCTCATTTGACCTGTGTGTCCCAAACCCAGTCAGAGATCGATGAAGTACTCGAACGATTAGTATCTGCGGGTATAGAAAATATTATCGCCCTGCGCGGAGACCCACCTGCTGGAGATAGTAATTTTGTGCCGGTTGAAGGTGGATTCGCACATGCCTCAGATTTGATCAAACATATTGATCACAAATTTTCCTTTGGGATAGCCGCTGCTTGCTATCCTGAGGGTCATACAGAGTCTATAGACCTGTACTCCGACATACAGTATGCGAAATTGAAAGTGGATAATGGAGCCGATTTCCTAGTCACTCAACTTTTTTATAACAATCAAGACTTTTACGATTTTGTTGAACGTGCCCAAAAATCAGGGATAACAGTACCGATCATTCCAGGAATACTACCTATCCTGAGCGCACCACAAATCCGTAGATTCACCTCTATGTGCGGTGCCAGCATTCCAGTCCAGCTAGATACTCAACTAGATAAACACCATGATGACGACAAAACAGTCCGTCAAATTGGCATCGACCACGCTATTAATCAAGTGCAAGACCTCTGGGCAAACGGTGTACAAGGAATCCATTTTTACGTACTCAACAGAAGTTATTCAGTATCAAAGATATTGGACTCATTGCAGATTCCTGATCACACCGGTCTTTCCAAAACCACTACCTAGTAAATATAGTTTCAACTATTCAATATAATCTGTATCGGAAGTAGTAATGGTACAAACTGGCGTGGATATTATCGAGATTCCAAGGATAAAAGGTGTCTTAGAACGTTACGGAGACCGTTTCTTAAACCGTATATTTACTCCCAACGAAATCTTGTATTGCAGAAAAAGAGCTCCTAATTTGGCCGCAAGATTCGCTGCTAAAGAAGCAACCATGAAAGCTCTTGGCACTGGTGTAAGAGGTGTCTCATGGAAAGATATAGAAGTCACTCGCCAACGAAGCGGAGCACCCGGGATACAACTGTATGGTAGAGCTGAGAAGCGTGCTGCAAACCTGGGAATCACTGAAATAAGCATTAGCCTATCACACTCTAGGGAATACGCAGTGGCTTTTGTCATAGCCTCGCACAAATAAAAATGAAAATTGTAACCAGCAAACAGATGAGCACATTAGAACAATCCAGTTCTGAACTTGGCATAAGTACTTTAGATTTAATGCAGAACGCGGCCCATTCGGTTGCCACACTAATAAAACAAGATATATCACCTTCAATATCAGAAAAAATAACAGTACTGGTAGGCCCTGGTAACAATGGTTCTGATGGTCTCCTGATTGCAGGTTTACTGCACAAATGGGGTGCTTCAGTAACAGTATATATAACGCGAGGACGACCTGATAACGATTTACTACTGAAGAAAATCTCTGACGAGCACATTAAATGCGTGTTTGGACCGAACGACCCAGATTATGCCAATTTAAGAAACTTGGTCACTGAAAGCGGCTTACTCGTGGATTGCATACTGGGGGCCAACCAAAATTACAGGCCTTTAGATGAGAATATTTCTTCTATCTGCACGATAATAAACGAACGATCCAATAGTCCCAGCTACACTAAATGCCTTTCAGTTGACATTCCAACTGGAATATATCCAGACACAGGCGAAGTTGACCCGGCTACCATAAGAGCCGACATCACAACGGCACTCGGATTTCCTAAACTAGGACTATTTACATTTCCAGGGAACGAATACATCGGGGAACTACACACTCTAGACATCGGACTCCCAAATAACCTCTCATTGGCGAGTGATATCAACGTAGAATTACTAACATCCGAATACATATCCACACTGTTACCGAAACGTTCTAGAAACTCTCATAAAGGAACGTATGGACACACATTACTTGTAGGAGGGTCTCAAAGCTATATTGGAGCTCCTTCGCTGTCTGGCCTCGCAGCAATGAGGGCAGGATCTGGGCTAATTACCATCGCCACTCCTCAAAGCATATATCCCATTGTCGCTAATAACGTTATTGAAGCTATACATCTACCGCTCCCCGAGGAGGAGTGTGGCAATATAAGCGCTCAGTCTGTCCCCCATATAATTAACAATATAGATAAATACGATGTCTTGGCTATTGGGCCTGGATTAAACCAATCACCAAATACGCACGAGTTCTTGTTCTCTCTATTAGAGTCCTTAATTGATATAGATATACCTTTAATAATTGACGCCGACGGATTGAACAACTTATCTCTGATCCCAGAATGGTGGACCTTATTAACTTCTCCAACAATATTGACTCCTCACCCCGGGGAATTATCCACACTTACTGGGAAATCAGTACCAGATATACAGAATAACAGGTTGGAACTATCCCAGGAATATTCTCAAAAATGGGGAGTTACATTGGTACTAAAAGGCGCA
>VFFT01000093.1 GCA_009392775.1 SAR202 cluster bacterium
TCAGGTATGGGTTTTAGCACTCCAGTTAGCGCAGCTATAACTAGTGATGGAACTTTGTATGTAGCTAATCGATCTGGTGAGCAGAATCCCAGCATGAGAGTAACTAAATGTACAATTGACCACGAATTCATTAGTGAGTTTGGTCGTCAAGGTCCTGTATATGGTGGCAATAACAATACGAGTTTGTTCACTTGGATTACAGGTATAGCGTTGGACTCTAACGAGAATGTTTATACGTCAGATGAATGGCGTTGCCAAATACATGTGTTTGATAAAGAAGGTACCTACGTAAGCACATGGGGAGAAAAAGGCGAGGGGGAAGGTCAACTGAATGGTTCAGCCGGCATATGTTTTGATGACGACGAGAACTTGTGGGTTGTTAATTCCTTTAATAGTAGAGTCCAGAAATTTAGTAAAGACGGCAAGTATATAAGCGGATTCGGAGTGAAAGGTAGTGGGGAAGGCGAATTAGATTCTCCATACGGAATAGCCTTGGATCCCGATGGAAATATTTATGTTGCTGACTGGGGTAATCATAGGGTGCAAAAGTTTACACCTGAAGGAAATCACCTGGCTACCTTTGGTCATGCAGGTAAGGGATCAGGATCACTAAATCATCCAACAGGAGTTTGTATTGACAATGAGGGTGATGTTTATGTAGTCGACTGGATGAATGAGAGAGTAGTCATATATGACAAAGATGCTAAGCCGATTACATACTTGTATGGTGACGCCGTTGATGTATCTCCCTGGGGTGAAATGTCTTTAGAATCCAATCCTGATATGGTGAAAAGGCGTAATCAAGTTCAGGATATGGTTGAACAGCAGAGGAAATTCCGAATGCCGCAAGGTTGTTTATTCGACCGTGAGAATAATCGTTTGATAATTTGCGATACAAATCGTGGTCGCTTGCAGGTATATCTGAAGGACCACAGCTATCAAGACCCTCAGTTCAACCTATAAACTTCCGTTGGTTGATGTAAAAAGGCGCTTTAGATAGGAGGCGCCTTTTTATTTTTTGGGAGTTATCACCACTCGTTTGTGTGTTCCTTCACCAATCTTTGTGTCACCGGTAAATGCGCTCACTTGAAAGCTGATCCTGTTACGATCTATCTCTGTGACCTCCGCGTATGCCGTAATAGTATCCCCTATATCCGCGGGAGCTATGTGTCTTATATTGACTTCAAAACCGACTGTTACTTGATCATCTTCAAGGTATTTTTGTACTGAGTCGCTAGACGCCTGCTCCATCAATCGAATCATTGAGGGAGTACTGAATTTATCAACATGAGGAGCAACGTTATGCTCACATACAAATGTTTTTCTTTCTCCTTTGGTGCCGATCGCAATGTTAGGACTAACCATCAAATCCTCCGAGTTGTATAGATTGGATTCGTAGATATTAACAGAATTGTGATGTATCGTGTTTTTTGTAACCAAAGGCATGTTATTCGCAATTACCTTGAATGGGGTATCAATTTCAGATATGATTTTTCTGCAGGAGGAGATAGATGCCCGGTAAAAGAGATTTTATATCCATTGTAGATCTCACCTCACAAGAAATAATCTCAATTGTTGATAGAGCGCAGGAACTAAAAAATATGCCTAGCCTAAAGCCACTTGATGGGATGAGAGTTGCCTTGCTTTTTGAGAAGCCATCCCTTAGAACCAAAGTGAGTTTTCAGATTGGTATACAAGAATTAGGTGGATTCTCATTGTATTTAGGCCCGGATGAAGTAGGGTTAGGCGGGCGTGAACCTGTTTCTGATGTAGCCAGAGTATTGTCAGGGTATGTAGATTGCATTGTAGCTCGGGTGTTTTCACATGCTATGCTTCAGGAATTGGCATGTTATTCAAGTGTTCCTGTCATTAATGCTTTGTCAGATTGGGAGCATCCGTGCCAAATCATGTCGGACCTTTTAACAATATCGGAAAGCAAAGGTGGGTTGAACTCACTAAAATTAGCGTACGTTGGAGATGGTAATAATGTTGCCCGAACCCTATGCCTAGGTCTCCCAATGGTAGGTATGGATTTTGCTATAGCTTCTCCAATTGGTTACGGATTGGATGATGAATCTCTTGATCTAGCTAAAGGCAGGTCTGCAAACACCAACAGTCTGCTCTATGCGGTTGTTGAACCACTGGCTGCAGTGAAGTCTGCTGATATAGTTTATACGGATGTCTGGACCAGCATGGGTGATGAATCCGAGTCTGATATTCGCCGCGAGATTTTTTCAGGCTACACTGTAGATGAAGAATTACTACGCGAAGCTAAACCGGATGCGATATTCATGCATGATATGCCAGCTCATTATGGTGAGGAAGTTGTGGCAGGAATGCTCGAACATCCACAATCAGTAGCTTATATTCAAGCCAATAATAGGCTTCATTGCCAGAAAGCGATATTGGAATTTATTCTGCAAAGATAGTCAAGGGCTGTATAATTAGCATATGGTACAAGATGTAAATTCAGAGATTGATGATAGTTTTGAATATGGGGATTCTAATTCCCAGAGTGCCGGTTATCTTCCATTAATTGCTATTGTAGGCAGGCCTAATGTCGGGAAGTCGTCACTTTTTAACCGGATATTAGCAAGGCGACATGCAATAGTGTCTGACGTCTCTGGAACTACAAGGGATAGATTGCTATCGCGCGTTACCTGGCACGATAAGAATTACTTGTTAGCAGATACAGGTGGCTTGGAGACCAATCCCGACGGACATATTCGGGAGATGGTCCAAGAACAAGCTGACATGGCAATGAGTGATGCTGATCTAATCATATTCGTCACTGATGCGATTGATGGATTGTCCCCTTCTGATCAATTGATAAATGATCGGTTGAGGCAGTCTAGTAAACCGGTCATCCTTGCTGTTAACAAAGTTGATAACGATAATCGTGAGACTATAGCTTCAGAATTTTACCAATTGGGTATACCTGAGACTGTCTTCATAAGTGCATTTCATAATCACGGTATATACGATTTGATGGATAGAGTCTCTCATTATCTGGATTCGCTAAATTATCCACAGGATTTCGATCAGGCTGAGGAAGCAGAGTCTGATGATACTCTTAAGCTTTCTATAGTAGGTCGTACTAATGTAGGTAAGTCTATGTTGATGAACGCGATTCTTGGTGAGGACCGATCTATTGTTAGCAATATAGCTGGAACTACTCGAGATGCGTTAGATACGTCATTCACTTACTGTGGGACTGACATGACAGTCATTGATACTGCTGGGATACGCAGGCCTGGTAGAGTGGAAAAAGGCATTGAAAAGTATAGTGTTTTACGATCGGTCAATGCGGTGAATCGAAGTGATATCACTTTGTTGGTTACAGATGCCTCGGAGCTGGCAACTTCTCAGGATTCTCATATTACTGGGCTAGCTTGGGATATGTGTAGAGGCATAATAGTCGTAGTTAATAAATGGGATCTTATATCTGATACCGATAGATATGCGAAACGCAGGGCTGTTCGAAAAATCAGGGAATGCCTTCATTTCATGCCATATGCTCCCATATCCTTTATATCAGCAAAAACTGGTGAAGGTGTAAATAGGCTTCTAGATGGTGCAGTAGATCTATATGAAGAGAGAAAAAGATGGGTGCCCACGCGAGACCTCCAGTATTTATTAGCGGAAGCGTTGGTTGATCATAATCCTCCGCCCGTAAAAGGTTATAGAGGCCAGAGGCTGCAAGTAACAAGATTAAGGCAAGTTGACATAAATCCTCCGACATTTTTATTCACTGTGAATGAACCTGGGCTAGTGCATTTTTCTTATAAACGGTATTTGGAAAATAAAATTCGAGATACGTTCGGGTTTGACAGAACCCATTTGAGGTTAGTATTCAAAAGAAGTTGACGTGGCCCGTCAGTCCAACACTATTCTGTATCACAGTACTGCCAATTTTAATACTATTGGTAGCAGCTGGGCTAATACTGTTACCATCGACATCTAGGTTAATCCAGTATATATGTGTTCTAGGGCTCTCATATTTCTTGGGATCTATACCGTGGGGATATTTTGTACTTCAATGGTATAAAGGTGTTGATATTCGAGATTATGGAAGCGGCCGTATAGGTATGTCTAATGTCTTAAGGACTTCTGGTAGGAAAGGTGCAGTTCCTGTATTGTTATTGGATTTGTCCAAAGGAGTGACGGTAGTTATCGTTGCTAGGTATATCTTAGGTGCAGGGTATGGCGAAGTTTTTGCTGGATTAATGGCATTAGCGGGTCACAATTGGCCAATATTTCTTAGTTTTAGAGGTGGCAGAGGAATTGCTACTGGTTTAGGAGCTCTTTCTGTTATGGCCCCTGTATCAGCCCTTATCGGTGCTGTGGTTTTCATACCTGTTACGCTACTTACTAGGTATCTCTCTTTAGGTTCAATATTAGGAGTCATATGTGCCAGTGGGTCGCTGATTGCTATGATATTTATCGGGCTGTATTCATTAGAATATGGTATATACGGGATCGCAGCAGGTACAATAATTATTTGGCAACATAGAGATAATATAAAACGCCTAATTGAGGGAACCGAACGCAGGTTAGGTACACCTGGTACTAGAATATAATGATAGGAAACCAGTGGTCCTGACAATATTTGTTTAGTAGTGCAATTATTAAATTGCGATTTAGTTGATGAGAAGAAAAGTAACTATTGTAGGCACTACAACCTGGGGAACCACCATTGCAATAATGCTTGCGCGAAATGGTGTCGCGACGACTATCCTTGCTCGTAGTGAAGATGAAGCGGCTAAGCTAATTTCAGATGGTGAGAACAATCGGTTTTTACCGGGTATAAAATTCCCAGACGGATTGATGGTCTCTCATCATATTCAAGATGTGGTCGGTGGTGGTGAAATCATAGTAATTGCTGTCCCATCGTATTCACTCAGAAATAATGCGGTACTCATTAGTCCGTTTCTGAATACTAATTGTGTTGTCCTTAGCGCTACCAAGGGTTTAGAAATTGGTTCCAACAAACGTATGTCTGAAGTGTTGTCCGAAGAGTTAGTCCATAGTGATCCTAGTCAAATATGTATTTTGTCAGGTCCTAATCTAGCTAAAGAGATTGTTATGGGAAGTCCGGCTTCTGCTGTCGTAGCTGGGTATGACTTAGATAGTGTAAATAGGATTCAAGAAACATTTAATTCTTCACTATTCCGAGTATACGATAGTAGTGATGTCGTTGGAGTAGAACTGGCAGGTGCCCTTAAAAATGTGATTGCATTAGGTGCTGGATTTTGCGACGGTCTGGGTATTGGTGATAATGCTAAAGGAGCTTTGATAACTAGAGGACTGGCTGAGATATCGAGGCTTGGCGTAGCTATGGGCGCCCAACAAATTACTTTTGCGGGCCTTGCTGGCATTGGTGATATCATTGCTACCTGTTCAAGCTCTCTGAGTAGAAATCACTATGTTGGTCAACAATTAGCCCTCGGAGCAAGTCTTCATGACATAACGGAATCAATGGATAATGTTGCGGAGGGTATTAACTCTACCATGGCTGCAAAGGAGATCTCTCTGAATTTGGGGGTAGAGATGCCGATTGTAGATGTGACTTATCGTGTCCTTTTTGAGGGATTACACCCCAATCTAGCAGTCTCCGACCTTATGGAACGCCCTATTAGATCTGAATGGTAAATTGTTTTAATCTTCTTGTTGGACTATCGAAGTTCTTCAGGTAGGCGAAATGATATATTCTCTTCGACTCCTGGTATAACGGTTATTTTTAATGGGGTTAAACTTTTGACCACTTCATCTACTAGAATCTCAGGGGTAGATGCTCCAGAGGTGACTCCTACTCTATAGCCGGGTTTGATCCACTCGGTATGTATTTCTGATGGTCCGTTGATCAGATATGCATCTACACCTAGAGATTCTGCTACTTCTCTTAGACGGTTACAGTTGGAGCTATTTTGCGCCCCTATGACTAACACCATATCTACTTTACCGGACATAGCAAGAACAGCATCTTGTCTATTGGTAGTTGCATAGCATATGTCATTACGCACCGTTGCGTTACTAAACGAATTCTGAATTTCTGCTATAGCTTCTGATGTGTCTTGGACTGACAGTGTTGTTTGGGTGATTATCGCTACATCTGTGGAACTATCCCATGGTGGAATAAGACGGTCCTGACCGTCGCTAATTAATGTCATAGGAGCCTGCCCCATAGTACCTTTGACTTCTTGATGTCCTTTATGACCTACCAGCAAAACGCGCTTACCTTCGTTGTGGTATTTCTTGGCTTCGTTATGAACACGGGTAACGAGAGGGCATACAGCATCTATAATTTTCAATCCTCGTTTTTTTGCGTTTTCAAAGTCTTCGGGAGGAGATCCATGTGCAGAGAATACAACGATAGAGCCGTCCGGTATGTCATCAACCGTCTCCACGGTTATGGCACCCTTTTTTTCAAGCTCTTCTACTACATAGGGATTGTGAACTATCTGGTGTTTTACGTATACAGGAGGGCCAAATTTATCTAGGCATAGGTTTACGATATCTATGGCTCTAACGACACCTGCGCAAAACCCCCTCGGGGCGCCAAGAACGACCTCGTTAATCCGGTCCATTGCTCTCCTTTATTGGTTGAACCATGCAGAACGCTATTTGGATTCTTTAATCAGGTCTAAGTATTTATATCCAGACCCAGTATTAAGTAAGACGACAGTTTCGTCCCTGCTAATAAAACCGGTTTCCAGTAATTCTTTGAGCCCTACCAGAGTAGCAGCGCCTTCAGGACACGCTATTATCCCTTCTTCAGTAGCTAGCTCATACATTGCGTCTACCATGTCTGCATCTTCGACAGCGAGGGCAGTTCCTCCTGTTTCTCTGATAGCCTGTAATATGAGATAGTCTGCAAATGGGCCAGGAACTCGCAATCCGTCCGCGATGGTTGTAGCGTTAGGCCAAGGTTCGGCACTGTCTTTGCCTTCATTAAAGGCTTTTACTATCGGCTGGCAACCGCTGGCTTGGACTGCTATGAATTTGGGAGGAGTTCCAGATACCCAGCCAAGCTCTAGTAGTTCTTGGAAACCTTTATACATCCCAATTATCCCTGTTCCGCCGCCGGTTGGGTAAATTATGGTGTCAGGCATTTTCCAGCCAAGCTGCATGGCTATCTCTAAACCCATGGTTTTTTTACCCTCTGCTCTATAGGGTTCTTTCAATGTAGATAGGTCAAAAAGATTCTGTTCTTCAGCAACTGTGACTGCTATTCTACCGGCGTCGCTAATTAAACCGTCCACCAGATTAAGTTCAGATCCAGCCATGAATGATTCTTTCTTATTAGCCGGAGGTGCATCCTGCGGCATAAAAACTTTCACGGGCAGCCCAGCTCGGGCACCGTAGGCAGCAGCAGCTCCCGCGGCATTTCCCGCTGAGGGCATTGTGAATCCGGTTACTCCCAATTCGTACGCTTTTGAAACAGCTGCAGATATACCGCGAGCCTTAAATGTACCAGTCGGATTCAGGCCTTCTTCTTTTATCAGAAGCTTACTCATGCCGAGTTTAGAGCCCAACTGATTGGCTTCTAGGAGCGGCGTACCGCCTTCTCCTAAGGTCAGTATATTGTCAGGATTGACTACTGGCATTAATTCTGCGAAACGCCACATGTTTGAAGGTCGATCAATCCAATCTTCCCGAGTCTTGTCCGCTTTTAATTGCGCTAGGTTGTATCTGGCAAACAATACCTTATTACAGCATGGGCTGATTTTGCTTAGTTCGTCATGCGGGTATGTTTTACCGCACTGTGTACACTCGAGATGGTCTATATAACTAAACATAATAGAGGGACCTCCGATACGGGTTTAATAATGATACAGCATCTTGATTGATTAGGTAAGGAAGCGGTAGCTCCGTGCTTTTAGAACGTTACTTTTGTGGCTATATAGCCTGTGCTATAATCGCCTGTGCTTGGAGGGACGATGCCAGAATATCAATATATAACCTTGGATAAAAATAGTGATGAAGGTATAGCTACGCTGACCTTGAATAGGCCTGATAGGCGGAATGCTCTTAACGATGTTATGCAAGATGAGATCGGAGACGCTATTGACGATGTTGAATCTGATGAGTCTATAAGAGTTATGATAGTGACCGGTGCAGGGAGGGTTTTTTGCGCTGGTGGAGATTTAGAACAGTTGCGCGGCGGTAGTGAACCTGGGACATGGGTCACAGACAATGTCGATGACATACGGCGAGCATTTAAGCGTACGCAAAGGTTTATGCTTGGTTTACAACGTATGGAAAAGCCAGTGATAGCCATGATAAATGGCGCGTCAGTAGGTGCCGGATTTGATCTCGCAGCAGGTTGTGATATCAGAATCGGAACTCCTAGGGCTCGATTTATGGTTGCTTATGTTCGAATAGGGTTGTTCCCGGGTTTCGGAGGGACATGGCTATATCCTCGAATGCTAGGAAGCATTGGTAAAGCGGCAGAAATGCTATTTACTGGGGATTTTCTAGAAGCAGAAGAGGCTCATCGTTTAGGTTTCTTAAATCATGTGATTGAGGAAGATAACCTGTATGAATTTACAATGGAGATGGCTCGGAAAATTGCTAATGGGCCTCCAATAGCTATTAGATTGTCAAAACTTATGCTATACAAAGGGCTAGAATTTGACCTCGACACTGCTATGAAGATGGCCGCAGCAGCTGAGACCATTACATTGACTTCAAAAGACCATCTTGAAGGGACTACGGCATTCAGGGAATCCCGAGAACCTAAGTATGAGGGTAGCTGATGGACTTGGTGATAGATGAATTAAAAGTGTTCGCTGGGAATGCACACCCTGGGTTGGCTAAGTCAGTCTGTGAATATTTAGGCATACCTGTGGGGCAGTCTGAGGCCTTTAAGTTTGCCAATGACAATACGTTCGTAAGGATACTAGAAAACATACGACAGCGTGACGTTTTTATAATTCAGCCTACATGCGCGCCGGCGAATGATAATCTCATGGAATTGTTGATAATGATCGACGCATGTAAAAGGGCGTCAGCTGGCAGAATTACGGCAGTTATTCCATATTATGGATATGGAAGAACGGATAAAAAAGATCAGCCACGAGTTCCGATAACAGGAAGACTGGTAGCTGATCTACTTACTGCTGCTGGAGCTGACAGGATGCTAACGTTAGATTTGCATGCCGGTCAGATTCAGGGGTTTTTCAACATACCAGTAGATGAACTGACGGCCACACCTATACTGACAGATTATTTTAAATCTAAGGAACTATCCGATTTGGTGGTTGTCGCTCCGGATGTAGGAATTAGCAAAAGGGCGCGCGATGTGGCCGAGAGTCTAAACGCTCCATTAGCTATCATAGAGAAGCGTCGGATCGGTAATAATGATAGTGCCGAAACGTTAAATGTTATTGGTGAGGTAGATGGGAAAGTTGCTCTCACATTTGATGACGAAATTTTGACAGGGGGCACTATTGTAAACGCCGCCCAAGCTTTAGTTGACGCGGGAGTAAAAGAAGTCTACTGCTGTGCCACGCATCCTGTATTTTCAAAAGAAGCGCCAAAACTTATAGAAAACAGCCAGTTTCAAGAAGTTGTGGTCACCGATACTGCTCCAGTTTCTGATGACAAGAGAAACGGCAAGATAAAGGTTTTATCAGTGGCATCGCTTCTGGGAGAGGCAATTTTTCGTATCCACAAAGGTCAATCCGTAGGAGCCTTATTCAACGACTAGGCTTACTCTATAATGCCAAACTATACTGATCTCTGATTTCTAGTACCGGCGACTTAATTCTTCTTATGTAAAGAGAGGGAGCTAATGGCCGAATGGTTTGAGAAACGCACTTTAGGCGGCCTGCTGGATTTATCCGTCACACTGTTTGGTAACAAAGAGGCGCTGTCCTTTGAAGGTCAGAGATGGTCTTTTATCGAACTCCTAGATAGTGTAGATATTGTGGCTCGCGGTCTGATCAGATTAGGAGTTAAACCCGGAGATAAAGTTTGTCTTTGGATGACCAATTGTCCAGAATGGATTTTCGTATTTTTTGCAGTAGCGAAAATTGGAGCTATTCTGGTTCCTATTAATACACGATTCCGTGTCACAGATATGGAATACGTACTACGACAATCCGATTCTAGTACTCTGATAATGATGGATGGGTCAGGACCTGTAAACTATCTCGAAATGTTAAGAGAAGTGTGTCCCGAAATAGATTCGAGGTATGAATCAGAACTTGGAGCACATAAATTCCCGCAACTTAAACGTGTTGTGGTACTTGGCGATGATCATCCAGAGGGAGCAGTAACCTGGGAGGATATGATGGATAGCGGTTCAGACCTCCAGGCCTACGGCGACGCCCAAGTTAATGTCAAACCTGACGATACCGTCCTTCTTATGTATACATCGGGGACTACGGGTTTTCCTAAAGGCGTTATGCATTCACATAATATACAACGTACTTTGGTGGATGCTGCTAGTAGGATGGGTATGACTTCGCGGGATGTGATATTGATGTATCTGCCGTTATTCCACTGCTTCGGCCTATATGAGGGACCCATAATGTCAGTGGTGTCTGGAGCGAGAATGGTATTAATGTCATCCTTTGATCCAGCTACGGTCCTAGATCTTATTGAAACTGAAAGAGCTACAGTGCTCAATGGATTTGACACACATTTTTTTGATATAACTTCTCATCCCAATATACATACTACGGATAAAAGCAGCTTAAGAGTTGCCCTATTGGCTGCTGGTATGGCTAGTAGTGAGTCTGTTGCCATGCGGACCCAGAAAGACCTGTGTCCTACCATAACGGCGTGGGGTATGACCGAAGTCGGAGTGGGGGCGACGCGCTCGTATCTAGATTCTTCTGTAGATGATAGATGTTTAGCGTCTGGACATCCTCTACCGGGGTATGAATTTAAGATAATTGAACCTAGTACTGGAGAAATCCAGTCATTTGGAGATCTTGGAGAACTGTGTGTTCGTGGCTATTCATTAATGCAGGGCTATTATAAAAAAGAACAAGAAACTAATGAAGTTATAGATCAGGACGGGTGGTTGCATACCGGTGACGTCGCAGTGATGAGAGAAGATTTCCGCATGCGGTTCTTGGGTAGATATAAGGATATGCTAAAAGTTGGTGGTGAAAACGTAGATCCTATGGAAGTGGAGGCGTACATCCTTTCCCATCCTGCAGTAAACAAAGCGCAGATTATCGGTATATCTGACAATCGCCTTAGTGAAGTGCCATGCGCCTGCATAGTTTTAGAGACAGGTCATAGTTTAGAGTTGGATGAATTAGATCAATTTTGCAGAGGTCAAATGGCCAGTTTTAAAATTCCCCGGAAATTGATACTGATGGATGATTTTCCGATGACGTCTAGTGGTAAAGTACAGAAATTTCGGCTACGTGAACTAGCTGATGAATACTTGGAATAGAATTTTATAGTACGTAAACTTGGATATATCTTAGTTGCCCATTTTGAATTTAATAGGAGCTAAACACAAAATGTATGATCTTGTATTAAAATCCGGCACAGTTATTGATCCGAAAAACAATATCAATGGTAAAAAAGATGTAGCTGTATTAGACGGAAAAATAGCATTAGTAGAAGAGAATATTTCATCAGATGTGGCCAGTAGGACAATTGATGTTTCTGGCAAAATAGTGACTCCAGGGTTGATAGATTTGCATACACACGTTTATGACGGAGTGAATGGCAATGGTGTGAAAGCTGATTTGGGAGGAGTTCGGGCGGCAGTTACTACAATGGTGGATGCTGGAAGTTCAGGGTGCGATACATTTGGAGGGTTTCCGGAGCATATTATTCCGAACAATCATACTGAAGTCTTGCCATTTTTGCATATATGTCGAACTGGGCTTGCTACTACTCCAGATATATTTAGTCCTGCTAGTATAGATTTAGATAAAACTATTGCTACTGTTGAAGCCAATCGAGATGTAATTCGAGGAATAAAAGCGCGAATGGTTTCCCCTGCTTTAGAGATTATGGGTATGGAGATGCCTAGAATGGCTAAACGCGCTGCCAAGGAAGCGGGAGTTAAATTAATGGTTCATATTGGTGACACAGAGCATCGATATGATGCGGATGTTATAAGAGATCTTCTACCAATATTGGAAGAGGGTGACATAGTTACTCACTTATTTACAGCAAATCCTGGTGGAGTAATTGGATCTGACGGCAAACTTGTTCCCGAAGCACAGGAAGCTAAAGACAGAGGAGTTTGGCTAGATACAGCCCACGGGAGAGCAAATTTCAGTTTTGATATAGGAGCTCGCATATTAGATCAAGGGTTAATTCCTCATTGTATTAGTACTGATTTAACTCTACCAGGTCGTCAGAATACCGTTCATAGCATGACGGAGATGATGACCAGGTTCTTGGCTATGGGGTTTACATTAGACCAAGTTGTAGCAATGTCTACGCTCAACCCCGCTATGTCTTTGAATGAAACTGATCGTTTGGGATCTCTTGGTGTAGGGATGCAAGCTGATATATCAGTTTTAGATATAAAAGATGGTAACTGGATCGTATACGATGTAGTTGGCGGGTCTCGGACGATTGATAAAGCTGTCATTCCGGTATTGGCCGTAAAACGTGGGGAAGTCTTTGAAGCTGGTTGGGGTCCAAGAACTTGGGGGTGGGACCCTGATCAAGTCTAAATATGGGTCTCACGCGTTTAGGACTTAAGCTTCCTTGGTAGGGATAATAGTCTGGAAGTGGTGGGTTGAGTGGTAATGTTTTCTGATATTAGAGAAGCTAGCGATTGGTTTCCGGCCACGATAGGAGCGACCCAGTTGCGCAATTCTCTTAAGGTGGGGGTTTTGCTTTCCCATTCTGGAATTAAAGTGGTTATCGCGTCCCATTGATCGCTTTGTTTCGATTTCGTCATAACCATGCCGCCGGCTTCCTGTACAGCGATTGTTCCTCCAAGCATATCCCACATCCTTGGCGCGCCAAAGATGGCATATTGAAAAACTCCGATTGCTGTCATTGCTAACTCATATGCTATGCTGCCGGTGACTCGGGGTTCTCCTATAGGCCCTTTAAATGAAGATCTAAATTTATTGAATTGCGAAAAAGATCCGGGCAATCCTATCAATCGATTGCCAATAGGTTTGTCATTATTGGTAACGGAAACTCGGTCTGTATTAGCGTAGCATCCTGCATCTTTTTGACTATGGATTATCAATCCATTCGCCTTGCCTGGCCAAGGCACATATATAGCACCTGCAACAGGTAGCCCCTTGTACAATACACCTATTGAGGAAGCGTATATTGGTATGCCATTCATAAAGTTTGTGGTGCCATCTAAGGGGTCTAGGACCCATAATATATCGGCAGCATGTTCATTCAGACTTTCTGAGTTTTCATCTTTCGTTTCTTCCCCTAATATTCCATGTGTAGGAAAGATTTTCTTAATTTCTGATTCAAGGTACTCCTGGGTGCTAAGATCAGCCGAAGTGACAGGATCTCGTTGTAGGGAGTCTTTAAATTGGACGGAGATTGTTTTACCAAATTGGTCAGACAGTATTTTACCAGCCCCTTCTGCGAGTCGGACTGCTTCTTTGTGGATATTGTCTAATAGAGTTACTTCTATATCCATATGGATGTTGTTCCTGAGATAAAAGTTACTGGTGATAAGTATAACATTAAGCATAGTTATTAAATTGGCTACTGGATTAAGCTCTGATATAATCCGCTTCAGTTTGATATTTTACAGATGAGCAAATATATCGGGTAAGTTACTTTGCTACTAACTTCCTGGTATGTTTAATGATCAATGCAAAAAAGGGAGACTGACTTAATGGATTTAGAATTACAAGGTAAAGTTGCTGTAATAGGTGGAGCTAGTCAAGGTTTGGGAAAAGCTTGTGCTGACGTATTAGCTGAAGAGGGAGCTAAGTTAGTTCTCTGTAGTCGAACGAAAGATACGCTGGATAAAACAGCAGAAGAGATTCGAGATGTAACCGGTGCAGAGGTGCTCACCTTTGCTGGTGATTTAGAGGACTACGATACTATAAAAGAATTGATAAATACTGCGGTGGGCCATTACGGCAAAATAGATATTATGGTAAATAACTCTGGTGGGCCACCATTGGCTCGATCATCCAATGCAACTGAAGAGCAATGGGAAACTGCCGTGCAGAGATCTTTATTCTTTTTTGCTAGAATGTCCAGAGAGGCCATACCTCATCTCAAAGAACAGGGAGGTGGTCGGATAATTAATATTCTCGCTAGTAGTGTGTATCAACCTATCCCGAACCTTGCTCTGTCTGGAGCAACAAGGATGGGGGTAGTAGCCTTTGCCAAGAGTTTATCTGATGAAGTTGGTAAAGACGGAATACTGATCAATAACGTGTGCCCTGGGTCAATTTTGACAGAACGTATGTTATCCAATGTGACCAACCGCGCAAATGAGCTTGGAACATCAGTAGAAGAAGGTCTTTCCGCTAGAGCGTCAGAGACCGCGGTGGGAAGGATAGGCGATCCTAAAGAATTGGCGTACTTGGTTGCGTTTTTGGCATCAAGCCGATCTAGCTATATTACTGGAACTACCATGTTAGTAGATGGTGGGTTGGTCAGATCAGTATTATCTTAGATGAGATTAAGTTCTCTTGGTAGGATACACACAAATGAGAAATCGATCTGAACCTCCTGCTGATCCGGAAGACGCGCAAGGATTTAATGATCGTGGTAATCGGTATAGCCGTAATGGAGTATATGATCAGGCTATATCAGATTACACACGAGCCATTGAGTTGGATGCGCGCTTTGCAGAAGCTTATTTTAACCGTGGAGTTTCTAAATACGAACTCGGTTTATATGAGGATTCGATAGTTGATTTGACCCAGGCTATATCCTTGAACCCAGAAGACGATAATTATTATGGCCGTAGATCTCTAGCATATCTATTCAATGATCAGCCGGAACTCGCCGCGATTGATCAAGACATGTGCGATGAATTACGGAATAACTAGATCATGTCTATATATAGCTATTATGCTGGTTTGAAGTAGGGGACACTGATTTGATTGTTAGCTTGAACAAATGTTACCTCAACTGACATGCCGATCTGAACGTTAGACGGTTCGCAATCGACGATGTTAGTAAACATCTTTACGCCTTCGTCTAATTCTACCAACGCTAATATGTAAGGAACATCTTGAGCGAATCCGAGTGTTCTGTTCTGATACGTCACTGTATATGTCCATACAGTGCCTTTCCCTGTTGATTTAATCCACTGAATATTGTTTGACCAGCAGTTAGAACATATGCCACGTGGGTAGAACTGGTATTCACCGCAATCATCGCACTTTTGTATTACCAGATCTCCTCTTTTGCACGAGTCCCAATACGGTTTAGTTTCACCTACTACGCTAGGTAAAGGTTTGTTCCATTCAGGCATATTAGTCCCTCCCCAGAATGACCGTCCCGCCACTATGGCGCGATCCTAATGCTCCCCCAGTCCCGTGGCATAAGGCTATATTACAATTTGGCACTTGTCTTGGTGTTCCTTCGAACTGATGTCTTAGTTGTCGGGTAGCTTCTAGAAGAAGAAAAATACCTCTCATCCCTGGGTGATTTGATGATAAGCCACCACCGTCAGTATTTATTGGAAGTTCTCCGCCGATTTCTAGTCTCCCGCCGGAAACGAAATCTCCTCCCTCGCCCTTTTTGCAAAATCCTAGATCTTCTAGTGTTTCTATAACTGTGATAGTAAAGGAATCGTATATCATGGCCATATCGATGTCTTTATGAGTTACTCCTGCCATATCGAAAGCGGGTGTCGTACTCTGTTTTGCGGCAATTTCCATTAAGTTACGTTTGCCAGCGCCTTGGTGTGCTAGGGCTTCGCCAACACCCAAAACCCAAACGGGACTTTGTTTACAATTGCGGGCCAGCTCAGGGGATGCTACTACGACCGCACCGCCTCCGTCCGTTATTACGCAACAATCTAGCAGATGCAGAGGAGATGATATTACTCTTGCATTTACAACATCGTCGACGGTTATGGGTGTTCTAAATAGAGCTTCAGGATTCATAGAAGCATGTTTTCTAATCGCAACAGCAACTTCTGCAAGCTGCTCTGAAGTAGTCCCATACAGATGCATGTGACGCTGCGCTATCATAGCGTATAGTCCTACTGTGGTCAGTCCGTAAAGCTCTTCGAAGCTATCTGGCGACGGGTCTAATCTAGGATGTCCAAATCGGGCCACTCCACCTGTCCCTACAGACACGCCTCCAGACCTGGCCAAGCTGCTGTAGGTTATCACTGCGCAGTTAATTCTTCCTGCAGCGATAGCTGTCAAGGCGTGGGATAAGTGGAATTCGAATGATCCTCCTCCTACAGTAGTATTGTCCACATACTTTGGATACATGTCTAGGTAGTCGGCTAGATTTAAGCCACTATTTCGAATGCTGCTGGACGCAGTAAACAAACCTTCAACGTCGTTCTTAGTCAATCCAGCGTCTTCAAGCGCTTTTATTACGCTTTCACCTTGTATTTGCAGTTCACTCTTGTCAGGTGAGTACCTGGTTATATGCTCATTGATGCCAACGATCGCGGCGCCGCGTTTGAGATCGACCATAAATGTTACCTCTTGCGTGATCTAGGAAAAGCTGCCCTATAATAAGTGGCCTACATACGGGTGTCAAGATACAGATATCATTAAAAGACATCTGATGACAGCTGTGGCATTAATTCCTTTTTAAGTCGCTTGATTTAATTCATCTGATATACCTGACAGCAAAACCTGTAGTGAGGATATATTGTCATTGTCGGTAAGACCGAGGTGTAATGGCGTTATAGATATAGTGCTATTCTTAACGGCAAACATATCTGTCCCTGGCCCATTATCTTGATGAATTGGCTTGTTGCGGGATATCCAGTATTTATCATGAATTCCAGACGTATCTTTACGTACAGATTCTCCGTATGAACGGCCACCTAGTTTTGTAATTTCTATTCCATTTAATTCGTTCAAGGCGATACTAGGTATATTAATGTTTAGTAGACATTGACCGTTTGTAGAATTATCTATTAGTCTTTTACCGATCAATGGGAGAAGAGCTGCAGCTGGACCAAATTGTGGATTTTGGATAGATCCGACGGATATTGCAATAGTTGGATAACCGCGCATGTACCCTTGCATAGCTGCCCCTACGGTTCCGGATACCATGACATCCCAGCCAAGGTTTGATCCAGAATTTATCCCGGACACAACAAGATCTACTTTACCGATTAGTTCTTCTAATGCAAGAATTGCACAGTCTGCAGGAGTACCTTCAACAGAATATGCGGCTATTGCATTTGAATGATTATGTCCACCGCTGACAGGCGCAGAGTGTACCATTAGAGGATGATGTAATGTGAGTGAGCCACCTACCCCGCTTTGTTCTCTGTCTGGAGCTACAATAAATACTTCTCCAAGCTCGTTAAGGGCCTTGGCTGCTTCCCATAAACCTGGCGAATGTATACCATCATCATTTGTAAGTAGAATCTTCAGTATATTAACCTTTTCGAATGAATCTTAAAGCGAGGCCTAATTTTAGCAGGGGACCATATTAATATCAAAAACGTTACTTGTATGATTGTCAGATTGAATCTATTAGATTGGTGTTCTTGCGTCTATTCGAGTACTCCAATAAGATAGCCGTAGGTGACTATATAATTTGTACAGAAAGGTAAATAATGTTCCCTAAGAACGTATTCCCAGAGACGTCTGAAATAGATTCGCATGGTCAATTGGTTATAGCCGGGTGTAACACTCTTGATTTGGCGGCAGAATTCGGGACTCCCGTATATGTGATAGATGAATTGACAGTGAGAAATAGGTGCCGAGAATTTGTCAAACAGTTTTCATCGATTTATCCGAACAGTAAAGTTTTGTACGCATCGAAAGCTTATATAAATCCTGCCTTAGCAAAAATTTTTCAAGAAGAAGGTTTGGGCTTAGACGTAGTTTCTGGTGGTGAGTTTGCAGTGGCTAAAGCTGCCGGTTTTCCGCTACAAGAAGTATATTTTCATGGGAATAACAAAACTCCAGATGAGCTCACGCAGTCGTTACAGGGTGGTATAGGCCGTGTGGTAGTTGATAGTTTTCATGAACTAGAGGTCCTGAATGAGATAGCATCAATTAATGGCAAAGTACAGGATATATTGATCCGAGTATCTCCTGGTATAGATCCCCATACACATGCGTATACTACTACTGGAATCATCGATTCTAAATTTGGATTTTCTATCCAGACTGGTGATGCTGAGAAGGCTATAAAATGGGCTTTAAATGCCGAACATCTGGAGCTGATTGGACTTCATTTCCATTTAGGATCTCCCATATTTGAGCTAGAACCTTATACTGCAGCCACCGATCTGGTATTAAGATTTGCTGCACAGTTTAGAGAAGATGGTCTGAATTTGAGAGAATTTAGTCCAGGCGGCGGATTTGCAATAGCTTATACTCGAGATCAAGTGCCTCCTGAGATTTCTGATTACGCAAGTTCTATAGTATCTACCATGACAGCTACTTGCGAGGAACTTGGTATGGAGTATCCAAAGCTTCTTATAGAGCCTGGAAGATCTATTATTGGTCCCGCTGGAGTAGCTCTGTACAAAGTTGGTGCGATTAAGGACATACCAGGAGTCCGGAAGTACGTTAGTGTAGACGGTGGTATGGGAGACAACATTCGCCCTGCACTTTATCAAGCTGCTTATGAGGTTATATCAGCAGCTCAAGCAGATGAGGCTGGAGATGACAAAGTCACTATTGCGGGGAAGTATTGTGAATCAGGCGATGTTCTGGCAACGGATATATTTTTACCTAGGCTGTCATCAGGAGATGTGATTGCGATACCTGCATCAGGCGCCTACTGTCCTTCGATGGCTAGTAATTATAATTTGAACCCGCGTCCTCCTATAATCTTAGTTAAAGATGGGACTGCACGCTTGATTCGACGTCGAGAGAGCTATGAAGATCTGATGTATTGTGACGTGGTATAAATTTATTTGTTTATTGTACGAGAGAGGGTGTCTTGTGGTTAATTCATGGTCAAGATCATATATTAACTCAAATCAAAGCTAGCTTATCTGCTAATAGGCTTGCACACGCTTATCTTTTCTGTGGCCCTTCTGGGGTTGGGAAAATGTGTTTTGCTATGGACTTGGCTAAAGCGGTTAATTGCGTGTCGGACATGGAGCAACCGTGTGGACTTTGCGAGCAATGTGTAAGAATAGCTTCTAAAAATCACTCAGATGTTAGAGTATTGGGAGTGCAAAATAGTGACAATGACTCGCGTTCTCGTACTGTTATTGGTATTGACGATGTTAAGGAAGTTTTACATAAAACCAATCTAAAACCATTCGAAGGGAAATGTACAGTAATTGTTTTTGATGGTGCAGAGAATCTTAGCACTGAGGCTTCTAATGCCCTGTTGAAAACACTTGAGGAACCGGCACCACAAGTATTAATAATACTATTAACTAATAACGATGCTAATATTCTTGATACTATTCGTTCACGGTGTCGTAGTTATACATTCAATGTTTTACCTAAAGAACTTATAACCAAAATATTGATTGACGAATACTCTTGTAATCCTGAAAATTCGGAATTAATAGCGCGGCTTTCAAGAGGGAGTATCGGATGGGCGATAAGTGCAGCCACTAACCCTGATGTCCTGAAGCAACGTGACGCCGATCTTAATCATTTACAACAAACTATGGAAGCTGGCTTAGTTGAAAAGTTCGATTATGTTAGCGAACTGGCCTCTGAATTTGGTAGGAATAGAGATGGGGTAAAGGATGTTCTCTACTTATGGAGAACGTGGTGTCGCGACCTGATTATTTTGAACATGTCGAGTGAAGAGCATGTGATTAATAGCGACAAGATAACAATGCTAAAAGATCAAGAGAGTAATATGAACTTTAGGGATATATCGAGTTTTGTAGGGGTTGTAGATCGGACTATTTATGCGCTCGACCACAATGTAAATCCTAGGTTGGCTCTTGAAAATATGATTTTAAATATGCCTAAAGTTAGATACCATGGTTAGTTTGTTTAGCTGATTCGTTCCTGATCCTGCATGCTCCAAGGTACGTAAGGTATCCAGGGATCTATCATTGAGTAGTTTTGAAGAATCCGGTATGGATTCGGCTGAGGAATTTTGGGTTCTTTTAGAAGTCGCATGTTTGCTTCTAACGGTGTTCGGCCCGCTTTTCTTAGGTTGCACGTAGAACACGCCGCAACTACGTTTTCCCATGTGTGTGGACCTTTTTGGATGCGTGGAATGACATGGTCTAAAGTCAGCTCGGATGTCTTTAGTGTGCAGTATTGACACGTATATTGATCTCTCAAAAATATTTCTTTCTTTGAGATTTTACGTGGAGAATATGGTCGTTTGACCATATATTCCAGACGAATCACTGAAGGAACGTGAAGGAGCCTTTTTATAGTGTGGATTTCTGCTTGGTAATTGTCGAGAGTTTCTGCTTTTTCCTTTTCAACCAAGACAATGGCGCGACGACCGGTGCAGATATTAATTGGGACGTAGTTTAGGTTTAGCACTAACACAGGAAGACTTAGTAAGCCTTGTTGGGGACTGACTAAGCCCTGCTTATCTTCACTACTAACCATATCTTTAGCAGTTGGAAGTGTTCTAACCACCTGATACGTACCTTAGTAATTTAATATCTATATCACTGGTGGATTATATACCAATGTCTTCGATATGGCATGGAATCGTTATTATCTGGGACAGAGAATTATTTTAAGCTATCACTCATATTCTCTTGCATGCTATCCGCAATATCTCCAGCCTTCTGGTTCCAATCGCTAGGTATGATCTTTAAACCTCTAGTAACAACATCAAAGTTGTCAGCTAGGAAACTCCCCAAGGTCGAGTCATCTATTGTCTCTTGTATTGAACCTACAGGGAATTTTTGTAGACCAGTCAATATCCCAGATAGGAGTATGAATCCAATGATCAGGCCTATTATTGCTCCGGATGCACTATTAGCAAGGCCTCCCAGGGGAATAATACTTACGGCTATTTTTATGACTTTACTAAGTATCGTACCAAGAATGAGTAAACCGATAAATATTACTATGAATGCGGCGATTGATTGTACGTTCTCATTTTCTGAAATAAACGACAAAATATTTCCGATTGGTTCGGCTATGCGGCTGGATAGTGCTAGACCTACCACCACCACTACTAGCGGGACTATCATTTTTATGATTCCTGTTCTGAATCCCCAGAAAGCTAATACTCCCCAGCAAATTAAAACCGCGATGTCAATCCAGTTCATAATAATGTCCTATTAATATCTAGTATTGGGACTCGTAACAATTATAGCGACTAACAAATTACAAAACTATATATTTTGATGATGATAACTTGTGGTTTGTGTATGTAATCAATAGGGTGTCAGGTTGTAATAGGTGTCATTACGCGAATGCTATACTAGTTTGAACAACGAGGGAAATTAATTGATTAATAAGAATGTTATAGCTATAGACGGGCCGGTTGCCGCAGGCAAGAGCATCATAGGTCAACGTGTTGCTACTAGGCTAGGGTTTAGATATTTTGATACCGGTGTGATCTATCGATCTGTAGCCTGGGTCGTTCGTAGTCGTAGAATAGACGAATTAAATGAATCACAAATAGAGTTAGTAGCATCTCAGATGCGGTTGGATTTGGATACAGAAAATACTAATGTTGTCATTGTTAACGGTGTTCGTGTTTCAGATGAATTGAAGAGTCAAGAAGTGACCAGGCTCTCTTCAATAGTGGCAGCTTTATCCGGTGTTAGAAATTCCATGGTTAGTCTACAAAGAGGTATTATTGATCACGGGGATGTCGTGATGGTTGGGAGAGATATTGGCACAGTGATTGCTCCTGATGCTGAGTTGAAGATATATCTTACTGCTTCGGTAGAAAGCCGGGCTACAAGAAGATTTAATGATCTTATTAGCCAGGGATCGCAGACTTCGTTTGACCAAGTACTAGACGAGACGATATCAAGAGATGAACGTGATTCATCGAGGAGTGACTCACCGTTGGTAATGGCTACTGATGCAATAGAAATTGACAATAGTGAAATGACTATAGAACAAACTGTTAATGCTATATTGGAACACTACCAAATATGATAAGACTAGGTTATGAGACGACGATATTCTACAGGATAGCAGCTGGTTTCGTACGGCTGTGTTTTAGAAGTTTCGGAAGGTTACATATTACCGGTCAAGAATATATACCTCCTTATGGGCCCCTAATAGTAGTAGCTAATCATCTTTCATACAATGATCCCCCATTTATAGCTGCTGTTCTGACAAGACCTCTAGACTTCTTGGGAAAGAAAGAACTGTTTAATAATACTATTATGAGTTTTTTCATGAAACGATTTAGAGTTTATCCAATAGATCGCTCCGGCGGGGCAGAGGCAATGAATATAGCTATGGACTTATTGGGAAATGACCATGCATTAGCGATATTTCCTGAGGGGCAGCGAAGCCCTACAGCTACCCTGCAGAAAGCCAAACCCGGGGCGGCATATCTAGCCTTAAAGTCTCAAGCGGCTATTCTTCCTATAGCCGTATACGGCACAGAAAAATATCCACCTTGGCGTATGCTGTTTCCGTTCAGAGATTTACATGTGAACATTGGCAGTCCTTTTACTCTGCCAGTTATAGAAGGAAATTACACGAGGGGTGTTATAAATGGAGCGTCAGATATAATAATGGGAAGAATCTCAGACCTTCTCCCCGATGAGTATAAATGATCACCATTCAAAACTTCATTGCAGAACACTAGAGTTATATAGGTAGATCAATTGTGTAATTAGCTACTACGCTATCAATTCTGTTAGCAACCGCTTGATCAGGTTCTACTAGAGGTAGCCGTGGTTTCCCAGCTGCAAATCCTGCCTGATTTAGAGAATATTTCACTGGTATCGGGCTAGTTATTGTGAACATTATTTTAAATATTGGCAGCATACGATGATGTTCTGCAGCGGCTTGTTCTATGTCACCTTCAAGTATGAGACCCATCATCTGTTTTATTTGATTGCCAACTAGGTGTGATAGTACGCTGACTACCCCGTATCCTCCCATCGCCATGATGTAGAAAGTTTCATTGTCATTACCACTCCACACTTTGAAACCGTCTTGGGCGCCGGATATGATACTAGCTATCTGATCCATATCTCCGCTTGCTTCTTTTACCCCAATAATGTTATCTACATGGCTTAGTCTGATAGTGGT
>VFFT01000094.1 GCA_009392775.1 SAR202 cluster bacterium
GGACCAATGCCAGGGCATTCCATGAGAGTTTGTTTAGCAATTTCATAAGGCATATGTATGAGAGCGTGTAAGTCGAGTCGGTTTTCATTAACCAACGTGGTTGTTTTGTCAACGTAAGGCGCTCTGAATCCAAGCCCTAACTCTCTAAGTTTTTGTTCGCCTGCGGCTACTAGTTGTTGTGGTGATGGGAATGAATGCCTGATGTGCTCATCTAGTTGAAGCTGGGTACCATAGGTGTCCGACATATTTTCTATTACTCTATGTATTCTAGGGATGTTCGAATTTGCTGAGCATATGAATGCGATGGTGCATTCCCACGGGTCCTGCCTCAATAGACGTAGGCCAGGATATTTCATAACCATCTCAGAGACCCTCTGGTCTTGAGTTATATGTTGGTAAATGTCATCCAAGTCATCATCAAGCCGGAAATAATCTTTCAATACCTGAATCATGTCCTGCTCTGATGAGGGACTAGAATGCCATTCGATTTTATTGTTGATCTGCCGTATCTTTACGATATTGCCATACAAGACACCTATATACCAACAGCCTGACTTTACCCACCGATGAGATTGCCCGCTCTCGAGTGATGATGCTAGGTCAAATGGTTGGTCGATAGTTAGTTGCATATTAACCTTGTATCCACTCAGAAGATATCTGTCCGACATTATTGAGGTGGCATGGAGTTAACGTGCATGCGGGAATAGACTCGAGGAAAGCTTTACCATAATTCCGGCTAGTTATTCGGCGATCAAGCAATATTATTGATCCTTTGTCACCCTTGCGTCTTATTAGCCTGCCGATACCTTGTCGAAACTTTAGTACTGCTTGAGGAACAGAATATTGGTTGAATGGGTCAGAGTATTGGTCAGAACGAGCTTTGACTATAGGATCGGTCGGAACTTGGAAAGGAAGTCTGGTAAGCACTAGTGATTTTAAAACTCCATCAGGGAAATCAACACCCTCCCAAAAGCTATTTGTGCCTAGTAATACTGATTTAGGGTTCTCAATGAATCTTCTGGTCAATTGTTGTGGTGGGCCGTCTACTC
This sequence comes from SAR202 cluster bacterium, assembly GCA_009392775.1. The sequence continues at coordinate 1,050 of VFFT01000094.1, forward strand.
CTTGTGCTAGGAGTTGTACGCCTGAGGCAGATAAGGTTGAACGTATTCTCTGTGCCACACCTCTGAGAGATGAGTAGGAGGTAAACAATCCCATAGTATGACCTTCGAGGCTTATTCCTAGTTCAGTGAATACTTTCGAAAGAGCTGATAGATACCCTTCTGAATTAGGTTGTGGCATATCGTCGGGTATCATTAGACAGGCGGCTTTTGTGTAGTCAAACGGCGAGCCTACCAACAATTCGTCTGTATCTTCAGCCAGGCCTAGTCGAGATTTAATGTAATTGAATGTGCCTTGAGTACTCAAAGTTGCACTAGTTAGAACAGTACAATCTTTTTTATCAAACAACTCTGATTCTAATGTCTTGCCTACATCGAGTGGTGCGCCGTGCATTCCTATCTGGGAGTTATACTGATCTCGGTTCATCCAAGTTATCTGATTCGAATTATCTTCTGAGATTATCCTGTCGAGTTTAATTTGAAGTTTCTCGATCTCATCTTGTATTGCAATTGACTCAACACTCAAAGAGTCAGATTGTCCTGATTCAGCAGAACTTGTACTGTCCAAAAATGTTTGAAGCTTGGCTAATGTTTCTAAAGAATTTGTGAGGTTAATATCGAGGTTTTCCCATGATAACCTTAACTCTGACCACGACTGAGTAGATCTAAGTTGCGGGGTTATTAAGCTGTTAGTTTGGTCGTTATCACGCCCGCGCTGTTGTGTTTCTAAGTACCTTTCGGCTTGAAGCCAAAGATTAGCCCAAAGTTCTCTCAGACGAGGAGCAGTGCTTTCAAGAGTTGTTAATATAGTATCTCCGTTTTGTTTCACACTTGGTGCTACAGAGTCTGAGTTCAGGGATATTTTAATATTATTAATCAGGCGTGTTTGCTGGTCTAGAGACTCTTGCAACTGATCGGGCGTTATGTGGAAACCAAATTGATTAGTAGCTTCATCTTCCAGATTGTGGGCTTCGTCGATTATTAAGTGTTGGTATTCAGGTATTAAACTTCCCCCGTGCATTAGGTCTGCTAGTAAAAGAGCATGATTGACCACGATAATGTGTGCCTGTTCTGCTCGTTCTCTTGAACTCTTCAGGAAACAAGTTCCGTTCTCACGGAGCCCTGAACACCAGCCTTTATCGGCCGCAGATATCTTACCCCAGGAACCGGCGTCACGCCCTGCCAAGGTTATCTCAGATCTATCTCCAGATTTTGTGTTCTGTAGCCAGACTGCGGTTTTAGCTAGTAAACGGGCTTCGTCTTGAGATAATGTTTCGCCTCGGGCTAAGTAGGCCCATCGTTTCAAACATAGGTAATTATTTTTGCCTTTTAGTAGCGCTGCATGAATACTGTCCTCTTTGATAATGCCTGATGACTCAAGAGCTTTACACACAGAGGGTATGTCCTTTTGAATCAATTGATCCTGCAGATTGATGGTATTGGTGGATATAACAACTCGTTGTCCCTTTGCGGCAGCGAATATTGCAGCAGGTAGCAGATATGCCATAGATTTACCAACTCCCGTACCGCCTTCGACCACTAGGTTTGAGCCTGTATATATCGCCGATGTGACTGATTGAAGCATTTGAATCTGTTCGGGCCGATATTCGAAATTAGAAAATGATTTATAGAATGGGCCATCTACGTTAAGTAAATTACTAATTTTTGCTTCATTGAAATCATTAATTCTAGTGTCTTGTCGACGACGTTCGGGCTTCCCGATACGTGTAGATAAGTAATCTAAATTCAATCCGTTTAATCCGAACGCAGAAGTCTGTGTTGAGGATATCTGAGCGTTGGGTAGCGTGTTCAATAGTGAGTTTAATTCCCACTGACTCTTTTGTGTAAGGTTAATTATGTAGGACAACAATCCTGGATCGGCGTCAGAGGCATTCTCGATTAATTTCAAGAAAACCGCTCTAGTTGCGTCTGCATCGTCGAGGGCTCGGTGAGGATTTTCATGGCCCACACGAAGATATTTTGTTAGATATCCCAATGAATATTCAGGTGAATGGGGTAGGAAGACACTCGCTAGATCCCAAGTATCATATGTCTGGTTGATCAATGTCAGACCGTGGGTGTCAAGAAATCTTAGATCGAATTGTATATTATGACCTATGATTGGGTTGTCTGATATGAATGCTTTTAGTTCATCAGAGACCGATGAAAATTGAGGAGCATGGCTCACTTGGCTCGGTGAAATATTAGTAAGCCTCTGGATAAATTCGGGTATTTCTCGGTTTGGATTGACGAATGTTTGTAGTGTGTCGATAACTCCCGACTGGTTGAATTTAACAGCACCTATTTCAATGATAGAGTCCCGTTCAGGATCCAGTCCAGTCATTTCCAGATCAAGGGAGACGAATGTACTGTCTTGTATGCTCTCCTGCTGGATAGACAACTGTCTCATTTAGCACTAACCTTCCCAACCTCATCTTGTTTATTCGATTTATAGCTTTCGAGTAAATCTCGGTTCAGAGCTAATCATCCTTCATATGGTCGTAGATTGCCTTCTCGTAGTCCGACGGATGGATGAAAGTCGCCCATGTGCAGACCTTTTAGGAATTCAGTTTCATTATGAATTTCACTCTGAAACTCTGTGACGAATTTCCCTAGGCCATGCGTTGAATGGGCGTCACTACCTCCCGTAACAGGCATCTTAAGTATGTTCGCGACGGCCATTGCAAATGAGTTTTCATCTTCGGCCGTTCCTCCGTTTGCAACCTCTATAGCATGTGCTAGTTTAAATACAGGATGATCAAGAGCTTCATCAGGGGTTGTAGGCAACGGATCTTGATTCGTGCGATAGAGATAAGGACGTTCTCTCATATGCTTTCCAAGCACCCCCCTGAAGGGATGTGCGCTTACCACAAATCCACCAACTGCTCTCGCTGCTCTGCAAAGTTCTTCAGCTTTGTGAAACCCCGATTGATATTTATCAATACCGAACGCCAGCATGTGCCCTAAGTCTGTGTCAGCTTCCATGGCTCTGACTAATACAACGTTATGCTTAGCTGCAAAGTTTTCGAATTCGTGTCGGTCCCAAGGACCGCTGTGTTCAGTTAGGCATAGACCTTTCAATCCTAAGCGTTCGGATTCAAGTATTAAATCTTCGGGGGTAAGGCTACTGTCCGCACTCCCTTTGGTTGTGTGTATGTGGAGATCAAATAATTTTGCCATTACCAATGAATTCTAAAGCGGGTTATAAGCGTGGTCAATGTTTCTCAGGTTTGGAATCCTAATAGACGTGACATATTTCTAAACATGTCGGTTATTCAGGACGTAGGTTTACTATTTTGTCTCGAAATTTGATTAGTATCTATTGATAACCCGGCCGTCAACCTATACAATCTGTGTTTGTCGACTCAGCAAATGATCGGAATTTCAAATGGAGGACTGGTGATTGAACGTACTAGGAACTCATCTTCTGCTAGAACTTAAGGATTGCAATCCGCAACTACTTGATGATCTTGATTATATAAGGGAATCGTTAATACAAACTGCAAAAGACATAGGGGCACATGTTGTCGGTGAGTCTTTCCACCAATTTAGCCCACAGGGAGTTACCGGTATCTTATCTATTGCCGAGTCTCATATATCCATTCACACGTGGCCAGAGTATGGCTACGCTGCTGCTGACATATTCACATGCGGATCATCTGATATGCCAAAACGAGCAGCAGATTTATTGATACAACGCTTAGAGTCGAAAGATTCGGCTGTGCGACAGTTAGAACGTGGCTTCACAATACCTGTGGCAGCCCGTTAAGCGTTATATATTATGGATCCCATTACTGGTAACTGGTATATAGAATCTGTTTATCCTGACTTGTCTGTGTTGCTAAAAACAAGACAGGTAATATTTGCAGGTAAGACGAAGTATCAACAGGTCGAAGTGCTTGATTCAGAAGTATATGGGAGAAGCCTAGTTCTTGACGGAAAAACCCAGTCGACTGAACTTGATGAGCATATCTATCATGAGGCCCTTGTACACCCTGCTATGATTAGTCACCCGGATCCGAAGACTGTATTCATAGGAGGTGGCGGAGAAGGAGCCACTCTGCGTGAGGTTCTTCGGCACGAATCTGTTGAAAAAGTTGTCATGCTTGATTTAGATGATCAAGTGGTTGACATATGTAAACAGTATTTGCCGAATCATCATCAGGGCAGTTTTAACGACAGTAGAGTAGAGCTGGTACACGATGATGCCCGTGAATATTTGCAGAACACGGAAAATGTATTCGATGTCATGATAATGGACCTTGTTGATCCATTGGAAGCAGGAACGGCTTATTTATTATATACCGAGGAATACTATCGGATTGCTCGTAAACGGTTGGCCCATAATGGTATGCTCGTTACGCAATCTGGACCTATAGGACTCTTAGCTATACAGGAATGTTTCACCACCATATTCAATACTCTGGACTCAGTATTTGAGAACTCCCAAGCAGCTCAAGTGCATATACCAGCTTTTTATACTTTATGGGGGTTCACCCTGGCTTCAGATTGTCCGCTATTAGATTCCAACACTCCTGGCGTAATAGATGAAAGGTTATCCGATAGAATTAGAGGACCATTGAAGTTCTATGATGGCATTACTCACATTAACATGTTTACGTTGCCTAAATTTATCAGACAAAGCATTTCTCAAGAGACCCGAATAAATCGAGATCAAGCCCCAGTATTCATGGTTTAGATAGGATTATTTTCATTGGTGTCCGGTTGTCGGTGTACCTGCTAATTTTTACTCTTGTTAGCGTTGTGTAGATCAGGGAAATTTGTTGTGGGAAGTATTTGCCCTGTAGTTTCGTAGGTTTCAATGATCAGCCGTATGTCATCTGGAATAGGTATTTTGCTCATAGTCTTCGTATCCAACCCGACGTAAGTTGTTTCAATAAGGGTGCATCTTTTTTGGTGCCCCTCTTTATATATTTCCACGTCAAGTTGTAAGCTGGTGGTGCCAATGTGGGATATTTTGGCATAAAGTTCGATGACATCATCAACTTTCAGGGGAGCCTCGAATGAAATGTTCGTGTTAACAACGGCGCTGTCAAAGTAACCTGCTGCTGCAATCTTATATATGCTAAATCCGAGATTCCTAAAATATTCTGCTTGAGCTATCTCAAGATATCCTAAGTAAGAACCATTGAATGCTATACCTTGCGCGTCGCATTCCATCCAACGAACCCGGCTTTTATAGGTAAATCTATACTCATCTATAGACATTAGTTATTCCATCACCATTTGCTAACTGTTTTGTTTATAACCTAACTCTGATAAGTAGCGAATATCATTTTCATCTAGGTCGGCCGTTGGTAGTAGGTCCGGCCTGTGTGCCAAGGTCCTTTTGAGTGATTCATGTCTACGCCACTGATCAATCTCGGCGTGATTTCCCGAAAGCAAAATTTCAGGAACTTGGAGTGAACGGTATTCTGCTGGTCGAGTATAGAGAGGATGTTGTAATAACCCGCTGGTTATCGAGTCTTTTTGTACGTTATCTTCCGAGCCAATTACTCCAGATACAAATCTGGAAACAGAGTCAATTATTACCAGTGCGGCTAGTTCTCCTCCGGTTAGGACATAGTCCCCGATACTGATCTCTTCTGTTACCAAGTGATCTCTTACTCTTTCATCGACTCCGGCGTAGTGTCCACATATCAAAACTAAGTTGTCTAGTTTTGAGAATTTGGTGATTATATCTTGATCTAGATGCTTTCCTTGCGGGGACAGTAGTACGATTGGGGTAGATGCATGGTCCAATATGGGGATTTGTTTAAATACATTATCTGCAGCCTCAAAGATAGGTTCAGGTTTCATAACCATACCTGGACCTCCGCCATATTGGTAATCATCAGCCGTACCATGTGAATCAGATGAATAATCTCTGATGTCTGTGCAAGTTACAGAAACTATACCTTTGTCTATAGCGCGACCTATCATGCTGTGTGGCAACGTGCCATTAAATATTTGCGGGAATAAAGTTAGTACATGAAAATGCATTGCCAAATAATACCCTAACAGCTATTTGCAGATCTGAATATAATGCAGTCGTAGAACATTATAGGTCTCATTGTGTTCTGATTCGGTCCACGAATGCTTTTCCTCCAAGTAAGACTTGCTTTATGCGATCTTTCTCTTGAAGTATCTTAATGTCTGACAGAGGGTCTCCATCGATGATTAATAGATCAGCTAGTTTGCCTGTCTCTACTGTGCCAATTTCGTTCTCCAGTCCTACGCATTCGGCTGCCCATCCTGTGGCTGCTTGTATGGCTTGCATTGGGGAGAGTCCGTGCTTAACCAATAGCTCTAATTCATGGGCATTGTTGGCGTGTATAAATCCTCCAGCATCTGTGCCTGCCACGACTTTTACCCCAGCGTCTAGTGCTTTTTGAACACTCTCCTCGTGAATAAATTCCAGGTCTTTAGCTCTAGCAATCATGTGTGGAGCACTTACTGTAGAGTGGTATTCATATACTTCAAATGTGGGAACAAGAAATATTCCTTTTTCTGCCATGTTTGGAATCAAGTCGGGTTCTTCCGCCAAATAACACCCGTGTTCTATCGAATTGGCCCCTGCTTGAATAGCATTCCTTAACCCTGCTCCGCCTAAAGCGTGGCACATAGTCTTCCTGCCAAGCGCATTTGCTTCTTGAACCAATGCAACTACTTCTTCGTAGCTATACTCGATGTCTTTTGGTCCGTGTCCTGGGCGAGAACTTGCTCCTCCTGTCGTAGCGAATTTAATCACATCAGCTCCGACTCTGACCATTTCGCGGACCTTTGTACGAATATTGTCTACCCCATCTGCTACTCCCGATGGTAGTCGGGGATCGTCATGGGGATGCCCATGACCAGATCCGCTGACTCGGTCGCAGATCCCTCCGGTAGGAGAGATAATATTAACTGAAATGACGAGGCGTGGGCCGGGGTGGATGCCCTGTTCTACAGCCAGTTTAAATCCTGCATCTAGTCCTCCCGCGTCTCTAATGCAAGTGTAACCCGCCGCCAGAGTGTCACTGAGGACGTGTGCAGTACGGATATGTTGCAGTGATATAGGTTCGTTCAGACCCCATCGGTTAGGCAGATCGTATCCCTTTGAAGCAAGATGGTCATGGCAGTCTATAAGACCGGGCATAATAGTTAGTCCAGATGAGTCTATTATTTCTGCGCCTTCTGGTATTTTAACCGTGTTACTTGGGCCTATCTCTACGATTTTCTCGCCGTTTATTATTACAGTAGTGTCCAAAATCATTGGATCACCATTGCCTATGATTAAATTCCCGCCTGTTATTGCTATCATAACTACTAACTCTCAATGGCCGTAAAATTAGTTTTCGAATTGGTTGGATGCTAGTTAACTGACAATTTAATGTCAAGAGTCATTCTTTGGCGGCAAAAAGCGGATTAAAATGGCAAATAAACTACAGTACACTGGGATGTGTCTAATGGATATAATTCATTCTAGGTTAATCAAGATCAAATACATGGGTAGTGGGTTAGGGTGAGCAATTATGATAGTAAGTTTCTGTAGATATGGTGTTCTATTCGCCATGCTTATAGGTCTAATGCTATTGACAGTGGCGTGTTTCAATTCAGAAACATTTAGTAGCATAGCTTTCGTTTCTGAAATCGATGGAGATGCGGAAATATTTTTGTTGGACCCTAATTCAGGTGATACCACAAGAATAACTAGTAACGGTGGGGCAGACATATATCCAAGTTGGTCTCCTGATCGTACGAAAATAGCTTACGTTAGTGATCAGTCGGGAGGTTATAAGTTATATATTGCAGACCCTGCTGAGGGTGTTATAAAGCGTCTGTTGCTCAATGCAGATATTCAAATTGAACCCTTTAAGCCCGCCTGGTCTCCTGGTGGTACTATTTTGTCATTTAGTGCCTCATCTGCCGGTGATTCTGATTTATATGTTGCTGATGCAAATGTGGATGAAAAGCAAGAAGCGACTAGAATTACATTTAATCCCGGTGCAGAGCAGTTGGGCGATTGGTCTCCTGATGGGGAATGGTTAGTCTTTCATTCGTCAGGGATGCCAGCATACCAAGGTTTATGGCTAAGAAATCCGGACGGCGTAAATCTGATTCAATTGACTTCACAGAATGATAGGAATGCTAAGTGGTCTCCGAATGGTGGTGATATAGTATTCACTCGCCAGTGGGAAGACACCTCTCAGATTTGTGTTGCTAGTAAGCAAGCTAACGGAAACTGGCGGGACGATGTTAATACGGATTGTTATACTCCAAAGGGGGAAGACAATCAATCTCCTGTATGGTCTCCGGATGGTAAATCATTGGCTTACATCTCTTTTGGAGATGGTAACGCAGAAATCTACACTATGAATTCTGATGGTACAAAACAGCGTAGGTTGACTAAAAATAATGTAGATGATTTGCATCCGGTCTGGGGGCCAGATGGGAAAAGAATAGCTTTTGTATCTTACATGTACGGATTGGGTGAACTTATTGTCCTTGATGTATCAGAGGGTAAACAAAATCGGCTAACGCGAAATAGCTCTGAGGATCATTCCCACGATTGGTAAGTAGTCATTGCACTTGCTAATTCTGACTCATATGTAGTTTAAGCTTATAGCTGTGCGTAATGAAATGTCACTGCGCGCTTCACAAATATTACAGGACGTCACGTTGGCCGAGATAGTTCAGATCATTATCATAGTATTGGGGACACTAGTAGGATTCACTATAGCAGGTGTAGTCGGATTTGGCGGCGGTATTGTAGTGCTGCCGATATTGGTGT
>VFFT01000095.1 GCA_009392775.1 SAR202 cluster bacterium
GTCAAATATGGATACTCATATCAAGATACCGAAGATATGTGGGAAGCTATGGGAGTTACGAGGAGTCGAGGTTTCGGTATGGAAGTGAAGCGCCGTATCATGCTCGGCACCTATGCTTTGTCTTCGGGTTATTATGACGCGTTCTATCTAAAGGCCCAGAAAGTTAGGACGTTAATAAGAAACGATTTCGATTCTGTGTTTCAACAGGTAGATGCATTAATTGCACCAACCTCTCCTGTTGTTGCTTTTGAACATGGAGATCGGACGGATGACCCTGTGAGGATGTATTCTATTGATGTTTGTACCCTGCCAGTTAATATTGCTGGTCTTCCTGCAGTGTCAGTGCCTTGTGGTCTATCAGATGGTTTGCCTGTGGGGCTACAGATAATAGGCCCGCATTTTTCAGAAGGCAACATCTTAAATATAGCCTATAGTTATGAACGGAACACAGAATGGAGTAAATTCGTACCGGTGATGAATTAGATAGCCACGGCACTACGGGCTGATTCAGGAGGGATACATGAAAGGTGCAAAGATCTCGGATCTATTGGTCAGTGCAGGTGCAGGTGCTGAAGTTCTGGTTTTTGGATGGGTAAGGACAGTGCGTAATTCAGGGGCGGTATCTTTTCTGCAGGTTAACGACGGTTCATGTTTAGCGGACATACAAGTAGTCGTAGAGGGAGACGCGCTATCCCTACTCGATACAACTGAGCTATCTACTGGATGTAGTGTAAAAGTAGACGGAACCGTGGTTGACTCACTCGGAAAAGGTCAGAAATACGAAATCAAGGCAAGCTCTATCCAAATAATCGGTCATGCCGACCCCAATGATTATCCCCTTCAGAAGAAGAGACATACACTTGAATTCTTGCGAGACATAGCACATCTCAGGCCTAGGACTAATACATTTGGAGCGATGTCTCGGGTGCGTAATGCTGCCGCATTCGCAATACACACCTATTTTCAGGAGCGCGGATTCCAATATATACAGACCCCGATGATAACCGCTAGTGATGCCGAAGGTGCAGGATCTATGTTCAGGGTTACAACACTTGATTTAGGGAACGTACCAATGAAATCAGGTGTTCCGGATCTGACAGAAGACTTTTTTGGTAAATCAGCTTATCTCACAGTCAGCGGCCAGTTAGAAGCTGAGATATTTGCCCAGGCTGTCTCGGATGTGTACACATTTGGCCCGACGTTTAGAGCTGAAAATTCTAATACATCCAGACATTTAGCGGAGTTCTGGATGGTGGAACCTGAAGTGGCTTTTTGCGACTTAAGTGGGTTAGCCGATTTAGCGGAGGACTTTCTGAAAAATGTGTTTGGGAAGGTTCTCGATAGATGCCCTGATGACATGGCGTTTTTCAACCAGTGGTATGACAAGACAGCCCTTACTACGTTGGAGAATATAATAAATTCGGATTTTGAACGTATAACTTATACTGACGCAATAGATATGCTCCAGAAATCTGGTGAAACATTTGAATATCCCGTTAACTGGGGGCTTGATCTTCAATCTGAGCATGAACGATATCTGACCGAGACAAAAATTGGCAGACCAGTGGTAGTAACGGATTATCCCAAGGAAATCAAAGCGTTTTACATGCGATTGAATGATGACGATAAGACTGTAGCTGCTATGGACGTGCTGGTTCCCCGCATAGGTGAGATTATAGGAGGTAGCCAGCGGGAAGAAAGGTACGATGTATTGACTGATAGAATGCGAGAGGCGTGTATGGAGGAATCAGAGTATTGGTGGTACCTTGACCTGCGAAAGTACGGTAGCGTGGAACATGCTGGCTTCGGATTGGGATTTGAGAGGACAGTCCAGTTTATGACGGGCATGCAAAATATTAGAGACGTAATCCCGTTTCCAAGGACGCCTAATAACGCAGAGTTCTAGATTGGGCCATGGGTGTTGTCCTAGGTATACCCTTAGTTGACGCTAAAACTCGAAGCCGAATATAATGGCATTCGCTGACAGAAATTGTAAGGCACAGAAGGAGATTCAATGACTACACATGAAGCTGTACTTCATCCGCCAGCTCTAATTAACGAGCTGAAAAAGAATAAGATATCCCATATCGTCTGGTTGCCTGATAGTGAAACTAATTTCATGTATCAGATGTTGCAAGCAGAACCGACCATAGATCTAGTCCCTGTCTGTCGAGAAGGCGAGACCATGGCTATAGCCGCTGGCCTCTGGGTAGGTGGTGCACGGCCAGTTGTATTAATACAGAATACGGGAATCTTTGAATCAGGGGACTCCATCAGAGGTCTTGGTTTAGATATTGATCAGCCACTTGTAATGCTCATAGGATATAGAGGATGGACTCGCAGGGGAGCAACTCCGGATTCAGCCGCCCACTTCACGGAGCATATACTCCATGCTTGGGGTATAAACTACTATCTAGTAGAAACAGATGAAGACGCTGACAGAATTGGATTAGCAGTTGCAGAAGCTGAGCGCACACAGAAGCCAGTTGGTGTTCTGATTGGCGCTGAATTTGGCTCAGATTAAACGGAACGGAGGATCATAGAGTTATGCTAAAGAATCAAGATGCTGTTAAGGTTATAGACAGCAAGAGGAATGGGGCAATTATAGTCCCTACAATGAACGCGAATAACGTCCACTTTGGTCTACCTACAGTAACGACAGATCAGAAAATGGATTTGCCTATATCCGGTGCAATGGGTAAGGCATCATCAGTTGGACTTGGTGTGGCCCTGGCTCAACCGGACAAGAAGGTTTTGATACTTGATGGCGACGGTAGCCTGCTGATGAATCTTGGTTCGTTGGTCACATTGTCGAACAAGTCACCAAAAAACCTTTACCACTTTTTGTTCAACAACAATGTGTACGCCGTAACGGGAGGTCAGCCAATACCTGGTGCAGAAGTTTCTGATTGGGAGGGTATGGCGAAAGCCGCAGGGTACGCTAAAGTATTCTCATTTGATAATCTTGAAGACTTAACCACAGGGTTGGATGAAGTGTTTGAGTCAGAAGGACCAGTGTTTGTGCATTTGAGAGTAGAACCTGAGATTGAGAACACGCCTGTCCAATACAGGACTAGGCCTAGCCGTACCGTCCAGATGGCTATCAAAGAATTGCCAGAAACACTAGGTGTACGATAGATTTCTAAACGCATAGTGCAATTGCTATAGTTACACGATTATACTGGGACGACTGTATTATTCTGTCGCCCCAGTTTTTATTTACAGTTGTTTTGGAGTCTTCAGTATGTGGAGAGATTTAGCCACTGGTTTAGCCGCTAGACTAGTATCATATATCTTTTTTGGGATTGGATTCTGGTGCCTTTTTAAAGGGTTTATGGAGAGCAATTATTTCATTATTGCTGGAGGGGTGGTCTGTGTGCCTGTCGGCATGTATCTAATGGTAAAGGCTCGCCGGAAGGCTTTCAATGATCTCAGGGCATCGATGAGGGATGAAGAGAGGTCAGACAATTGATATCCTCGGTAGATGCAGCCAAAGCAATAGAGTTTCATAGGGGAGATGCGCTAGTCGTATCTACCTCATCGGCATTAAAGGATTGGGCAGGGATATCGAAAGCACGGGAACTGGATGTGGACCTCTCTGATTGCATGGATAAAGCTCCTGCTGTCGGATTGGGATTATCTCTCGCTCAGCCGGATAGGAATGTTCTTGTGTTGGATTGCGATGCAACACTGAGGACGGACCTGGCTGGGTTGTCTACGATCGGGGAAGCTAAGCCAAATAATATAGTTCATTTTTGTTTTGACGATGTTTCTTTCGCTTCTACGGATGGGATTCCAATTCATGGGTTGGCGGGAATGGATTTTGCGGCTATAGCGGAGAGCTCTGGATATGCCAATATATATGAGTTTGATGATCTGGAAGAACTGTATATAGGATTGGAAGAAGTCATGCGTCAAACGGGACCGACATTTGTATTGTTGAAAGTTGTTCGTGATGAGAACGAACAGGAGTTCCCAGAACGTAAGATGTCGGATGGTTGGGCGGAAGTCAGGAAAACTCTTAATTCAGATGAGTAATTTGTCCATCGTGTAGACTATTTGGTTCTTTCCAATGACGATTTGCTTGCACAAGTTTTATGGATACAACTAGGTAAACTTGTGCCGTAGAGTGCGTTATCCCGCTGGTACCACCATAATTTGCTGAGCAACTGTGTACCCGATTGATGTCTGGGTTTTGTCTGTAGAAACCAGAAGTACTCCTAGATATGGTGTCGCTTCAATTATCGTAATATGGTGGTTAGGTATGATTTCAGAGTCGGAAAGAAAACCGAGGAGTTTGGGATCTTCCTCTGGAATACGTTCAATAAAATAAGTGGTGTTGATGGCGCCTTGGTCGAGTGTAATGGCGTCGTTGGGAGCTTTCGGTTGGCCAGTTCCTGGTATCGGACGCCCAAATGGTGATTTATTCGGATGTCCAAGTCTTTCCATAACCTTGGATTCGAACGTGGGAGACATGCCATGTTCAAGCTGATGAGCTTCAATATGTGCTTCTCTTAAGTCCATTCCAAGTAGCTCTACAACGAGGCACTCGGCTAAGCGGTGTCGTCTGGCTATCTCTTCTCCGCCGTTTAGACCCTGTTCAGTAAAACGTATTCGCTTGTCACTCCCTACATCAACCAAGCCCTGTTTTTGCATCCTTCTTATCATTCCTGCTACCGATGGTACGGATGTTCCTAATCCTTCGGTTGACGGTAAAGCTTTTAATGTATCGGTTAGTTCAGTGACTGTAGGTATCTCCGCGTCCTCCCACAGGTTGTAGAGTGACAGCAGATAATTTTCGGTAACTGGCGAGTGTCTACCGTGACTTAAATCGTCTGATGCGTCGTGTGTGTCGGAACGTTTCGGCATAGTGTTAGTCTACCTAAGAATCTTTAGTAGATATGAGGATTTATGAAATTATACACCGAATTGTAGAAAGTACATACTAGCGGTCCCAGAGTGTGAGTTGTTCCAAGCAGAGATATATTAGTGGGTTGAAACGCTGGCTAGTAGACCGTTCTTAAAAGGCAGGAGGGAGTGACCTTGTCGTAGTACTATGTCTACCTTGTCTCCAACTTCAAATTCCTGGGTGTGCGAGAGTAAACATCTGACCGTATTTCCAGAAGGTAGCCTAACTGTGTAGAGGTAGAAGGCTCCGCGAAACTCGCGTCGAATTATTTGATTGGCAGCTTCTGAATTTGGAGAGCAATCAAGGCAGTCGGGACGAGTCATAAGTTCCAGTACGTCATCTCTAGTGACAGAGTTAGGGAACGGTATGGATCCAATTTCACTATTGATGGTGTTATCTGTGTATTCACCGGAAATGAAGTCTACATTGCCAACGAAATTAGCAGTGAATCTATTAGATGGGTAGTGAAAAATTTCTTCTGCCGATCCTATTTGTTCCAAAGTGCCTTCATTCATTATCGCTACACGGTCGCCGATTAACAGGGCCTCTTCTTGGTCGTGCGTAACGAAGATTGCGGTGACATTAGTTGTTTTTAGTATGTCGATCATATCGTTGCGTACTTGTTCGCGTAGACCAGGATCCAGATTGGAAAAAGGCTCGTCAAGCAATATTAGGTGAGGTTGTGGAGCTAAAGCACGAGCTAATGCAACTCTTTGCTGTTGTCCTCCTGAAAGTTCGTGTGGCATGCGATCTCTGAGATGGAGTAGGCCAACTAGAGATAGGGCATCATGGATTGCACTTTCTTGATCCTTCCGTCTGGGGAGACCGTACGCGACATTTTGTTCTACGCTTAAGTGTGGGAATAGTGCCCCTTCTTGGAAGACCATGCCTACATTGCGTTTTTCGGGAGGTAGGTAATTAGTGGCGCTGACCACTTCGGTTGACCCTATGTTTATACTGCCGTGGTCTGGTTGTATGAATCCACCTATGAGCCTGAGTAAGGTTGTTTTGCCACAACCGCTAGGTCCCAGTAGAGATATGATTTCCCCTTGTTGGATTTCAATACTGAAATTCGAAACGCCGACAGCGTCCCCGTAGTTTTTGCTAAGGTTGGTGCAAGTCAACGCGCTAGATAATATGCTTGTAGGTAAAGAATATTCATGGAAGTCTGTATTTAGTGATGTAGTTGTCATAACTGACTCAGTTTTAATGTTGGCCTTTTACCTAGTTTGATGTTACTGCGCTAATTAATAATGTCGATAGTCTTTTATGCTCGATCAGTAGCGTCTAACATCACCTACGTGTTCGAGCACACATGAATGTGATGTATGCACTTACTACTCAACAGTGTATACAAATCTAAGATTAGTGTCAACAAATATATTGCCTTTAGATATACACAGAGCGAAACTGCCGATATTGTCATAATTATCCGCCAGTAAGAGTTATCAGCACCCATCTTTATACACCAACGCATTGAGCGCAAATGCTATACGAGATTAAGCATAGATGTTGACACATAATATAAATAGTGTCTATACTTATTTTTGGAACATGTACTAGCATGCTCGACTCAGTGTCTATATTTATGGGAGGAAGGTCTGTATAGATACGACGGATAGATGTTAGGGATTATATGCGTGCCGATAATTGGGTTTGACATGACGTTGAAAAATACGATCCGTCTGATAGAGCCACCTTGGTGTGTAGAAGCGCGGTGACGGCTGGTCCTCCTCCCGACCACTACTAATTGGTATAACCGTCATCGCGTTTCTGCTGGGTTAGTCAATATGTCCCGTTGTCAGTACATGTGGAGGAAATATAAGATGAGGATGTTACGGTAGAAATGGACAGAAC
>VFFT01000096.1 GCA_009392775.1 SAR202 cluster bacterium
AGGATCATTTAGAAGAACATGACATAGATGTTGTATTGGATTCACCTGGAGTAGGTCAGAACCTTAGGGATCACCCTATCGTAGATGTTTCCTGGGAAACTAAGCCTGAAGTGAATCTTTATGGTGAAAGCGCAGACGGTAAGTACGTATTGGCTAGGCATCAGGTCATACTCAGATATACAGCTGAAGCGTCATCTCTTAGGAACGATATGGTTGTGTGGTTTGCCACTAGAACAGGTGGTTCTGGGAGACAAATTACACAAGGTGGAATTATACCTATAGGCATGACAGCTACTCTGGGTCTAAATCTTGCTTTATCGGCAGGAGAGATAAAGCTTAACTCTAACAATTATCAAGAACAACCTTATCTTAACTATAACTTATTGGATCACGACGAGGATGTAAGAAGATGTCGGGATGGTGTCAGAATGCTCGTTGCATTTGAAAAGGATTCGGAATTTTCGGCAATAATTGAGAAAAAAATTCACCCATCCGATCATGTATTAGCATCTGATCAGGATTTAGATGATTGGATGAGAAGAACCGTTAAAACGGGCCATCACGTATCTTGTACAGCCAAAATGGGTCCTGAGTCCGACTCTATGTCTGTGGTTAATCAATACGGTAAATTATATGGTGTGGATTCACTTAGAGTCGTGGATGCTTCTATAATGCCGGATTGTGTGAGGGCCAATATAAATGTCACAGTTATGGCGATGGCAGAGATGATCGTAGATTTTATTAAACAAGGCAAATGATCTGCCTATTTTACAACTGCTTGTTTATGATCTCTGATTTAACTGATTACCTTGCTCATCTCTACGTGTAGAATACCTGCCTCTACAAAAGTTTCCCCTTGTTCTCTATATCCGTTTTCTTCGTAAAAATCCCGTACATAGTGTTGGGCATGCAAGGTTATATGACGGATCCCGTTTGATTTTGCAGTGTTTTCCAGAAAAGCTAGTATTTGTGATCCCACACCTTTTCGACGAGAGGACTCGTTAACGGCCATACGACCAATACGTGCGTCTGTAGCGGTGTCGATAATTAATCTGCCTGTGCCCACGATTTTATCGTATTCGTATGCGACCGCGTGTATGGCTGTTTCGTCATAGTTATCGAATTCCACTTCTGAAGGTACTCCTTGTTCATTAACAAAGACTTCAGTTCTTATTGAGCGGACGGAATCGTATTCTTCTTGTGCCTCTAATTTTTTAACTACTATTGTCATGTCTGTACTGTTATCTACCTACTTCAATTGACTGCCAAAGATTATAGAGTATTTAGAGAATCTGATACAACATTTCATGTGCATATCTAGTAGATACATGTTAAACTATAAATCCAGTAAAAACAGTAAATTAATTACTATTGGACCGTATTAAGAATCATGATTTGGAGGTATGTATGGCTGAACAACAGGCACTTATATTACAACCGGAAACAATGATAGAAGAGTTCAAGAAAAACGGTGTTACTCACATAATTACTATCCCAGATAGTGAAACAAATTATCTCTACGAATTGATGTTACAAGAATCGTGGTTGGATGTAGTTCCAGTTAGCCGTGAAGGCGAAACTATGGGAGTTGCGTTAGGCCTAAACGTGGCAGGGAAAGTCCCGGTCTGTCTAATCCAGAATACAGGCATGATGGAATCCGGTGATTCTATTCGTGGAATGGCATTGGGAGCGGGATTTCCTTTAGTGATGGTGGTCGGTTACAGGGGCTGGACTAGGAGAGGTATAACTCCCGACACTGCTGCTACTTATACAGAACCATTTCTTCACGCTTTTGGATTGAACTATTACCTGGTGGAGCACGATGAAGATGCTTCTCGTATAACCACAGCTTTTGAAGAAGCCAAGGCTACTAACAAGCCTGTAGTTATATTGATAGGTGACGAATACCACGGCTTTAATAGATAAGAATTTAGTTTTTCAGAATTTATATTTAATGGAGGTATCTCTGCCATGATGGAAGCATTAGAGGTATTTAAAGCATTTGACAGACATAGGAACAATGCAATTGTTTGTGCCACAGGAACCTCTGGCAAGCACTGGCGTGACGTAAGTACCCAAGAAGCTAGAGATATAAACTTAGGTGGTGCAATGGGACACACGGCATCTGCAGCATTCGGGTTGGCTCTTGGTTTGCCAAAAGAGAAAGTAGTTCTTTTCGATGCTGAAGGGTCTCTCCTAATGAACTTGGGAGTTTTAGCTTCTATTGCAGGGAAGCAGCCTAAAAACTTTGTTCATTTTGTACTGGATAATGAATGCTATGCCACCACCGGTGGCCAGCCGGTTCCTAATGCCCAAAACATTAATTATGCTGGTGTGGCTAAGGAAATAGGCTATGCAGTAACCTACAATTTTGACGACTTGGAATCTTTGGCTACTAGCATGGGTGAGATAATGTCACAGGAAGGTCCTGTATTTGTAGCGGTCAAAGTAATTCCAGAAATAGAGAACCTTCCCATAGGTTTGAGAGAAAATAGACCCAGCAGATCTAGAAAGCAAACAATCACTGACTTACGTGAAGAGCTCAAAATACAAGGATAAACTTATCCTTGTGAACTCTCCGTGATTAGTCCGGAATATCCAGGCTCACTATTATTGCGGCATTGGCAACAATAGTCGCATCTGTGCTGTCTGATCCTCCTGGTATTGCCATTCCGCCCTCGGATATGTTTATGCTTTTGGATCCGTAAGGAACTTCTTTTAATACATCGTCTGCATCAACTGTTTCGTGGTTTGGTACTGCTATATTCACCTCTACAGACATCATTTGTGTTTCATATCCGAATACTCTGGGGAAAGAAACACTACTGTGGCGAAGTGCGTCAAATACGGCTCTTCGAGCCGCTTTGGTAGAATCCTTACCATGTAAATCAACACCACTACCTAGTTCTAGAAGACATCTTTTTAAAGCCATGAATCCACTCCATTATCCTTAGGATTTAACTCTAGATCAGCTTTGTAATGTAGAAAACTTCGTTAGCAGCATTTGTATCCGGCGTGGTTTATACCTGCCAATGCAACTTGTTCGTCTTCTGCTGGCGGGCCACCGCTTACACCTACTGCCCCTATTATTTCGTCACCATCATAAACAGGAAGTGCTCCCTGACCAGGTATCATTCTGCCACCTAGCATTGCCATAAGTCCCTGATGTATAGGGGAGAAGCCATTGGCGGTGAGATTTCCGCTTGGTTGCATAAATGCAGCGGATGCTGCTGCTTTACCTTGGCATATGAATATGCTTCTCCAAGGCGCATTGTCTTCACGCACCATTGCTATTAAATCGCCCCTCGGATCTACTACGACTATGCAAAAATTAGCTGCCAATTCAGAACTTTTTTGTCGAGATCCCTCTATGATTTTCTCTGCCGATGCTAAACTTAAACTACTCATAATTAATCTCCTTATTTACATTATATCAGTACTTATCAGTATATATTCACCATTGAACACCCTTATTTTGTATGATCTTTTGGTTTAATACGGAACCAATCGAATGTCCTCGTGGTATCCAGAAAAAACCATCACGTATCTCTTCGGCTGGAGACATTATGTCTGCTCTCCAATCGGTTTCATCAACAGCGTGTTCCAATGGCATGCTATCCGACACGGCCGCAGTTACGTGAGCACTTAATAATTGAGAAACAGGGCCGGAGGGGTTATGAAGGGAAAACCTTTTGCCTTTTTGTGACGCTGATAAGCTTGCCTTAATTGCTTCGTTTACACCCCCACAGAACTTTATGTCAGGCATTATTATTTCCAAAGAGTTTTTATCCAAAAGATTATCGAAGAATGATGTACCGTAACCGCTTTCGCCTCCTGCGATAGGCAAATCTATTATTGAGGCGATTTGTGACAGCTCATCACTTTTTGTCTCAGGAGCAACAGGCTCCTCGAACCATTTTACGTCAATCGACGCAAGTTCAGCACATATGTGAGGCGCTGTTTCCAGTGTGAATCGGCTGTGGCAGTCTACCAGTATATTGATCTGATTTCCGACGGATAGCCTAATTGATCTAACCCTTTCCAGTCCAGTTTTCGAGGCGTCTATTATGTCTCCTAATTTCATATCAGAAGTGACTTCATCAAATGGGGCACATTTGATGGTTGTAAACCCATTATTAACTGCTTTTTCAGCTGCCTTTGCAAAGTGTGTCGGAGACCGGTTATCACCGAGTAAAGATCTGTTGATATTTGCATACAAAGGTACCTTGTCTTTGACCGTTCCACCCAAATGTTCCGTTAAACTTAGGGACTCATATCTTGCTTGAAAACAAGATACAGATGTGCGAAGTGCGCTCATAGCAGTTGCTAAAACTGTATCGGTCTCCAGTGCTTTAGTGGTGATTGTTAGAAGGGATTGTAGTTCTGATTCTCCTGATATCGATAGACCTTTTATATTGTTGACCATTTCTCTAAGAGTTTTGGCTACCGCGCTACTATTGTTTCCCGATGTGATTTCAACAACTTCACTGATGCCCTCGGCATCGAATATTTCTGCAAAAACCCAAGTTGTTCGAGTAGTTACATCAATAGATGAAAATCGGATCGATTCAAGTATTACTGGCTTCATATATCATCCTTATCGTCGATATTCTTATTCTATCATTCCTGATATCAACTGGCTCGCGTCTTTTAATTAACAGATTGTATATATGATATTATTCTATAGCGTTTTAGACTAACACAGCGACATTATTATGATTGGAATGTAAGCATGAAAATAACTTCAGTAGAGTATTTGATTCTAGATGGTCAATATCCTTTTGTATTCGTTCATACAGATGATGGGTTGATGGGTATAGGAGAATGCTTCAGGCGTCAGCCAGTATTAACAAAAACTGTAGTAGAAGAAATACTCGCACCATCAATAATAGGTAAAGATCCCTGTAATACAGACGCTCGTTTCAGAGACATGGTGGCTGCAGGACGCGCCCTTGAGATAGGTGGTGCCATCTGGATAGGAATAGCAGGATTGGATATAGCATTATGGGATATAAAAGGTAAGGCTCTAGGTCAACCAATCTACAACTTATTGGGGGGTAAAGTTAGGGAAAAGGTTCCTGTATATGCCAGTTCACTCAAGAGAGATCTTACGCCGCTTGAAGAGGCTAAGAGAGCTGTGTATTTTGGAGAACAAGGTTTTGGTGGGTACAAGCTTCATAGTGCTGTTCCGGGCAAAATAGATGATGACGCGGATCAAACCGTTGCTACCGTAACTGAAGTTAGAAAAGCTGTCGGAGACAATATGGACATACTCGTAGATGTTAATGGAGCTTATTCTGTTCACCATGCGATAGAGATAGGTAAACACTTGCAGGATCTAGGAGTATTTCATTTTGAAGAGCCTCGTCCTCATTATGATTTAGAAGGATTATCTAGAGTTGCAGACGCGCTGGATATTCCAATTGCATCTGGGGAGATGATATACAGCGAATATGAATATAGGGATCTCATAATAAGAGGTAAGGTGGATATAATTCAACCTGATATTGTAAAAACTCCCGGATTCACGACTTTTCTGAAGATTGCTGAAATTGCTTCGGTTCTTGGGGTGCCTATAACATGTCACAACACCCAGCCGATTGTAAGCACAGTTGCGCATGCCCATTTCGTGGCGGCTACACTAGGTGTGCCATATGCACAAGAATATAATATAGAACATGTTTCTATACGTGATGATTATCCGATTCTAGCCGAACCGCTAAAGATCAAAGACGGTTTGCTGGAGGTTCCGGATGGTCCTGGTCTAGGCATTGAGTTCGACATGGACATGGTACGCAGGTTAGCAGGTTAGCTAGCCTGCGTTTTATGTTTATTTGCAATACTGTAAAAGACAAGTCCAGTGGCTAATAGCAGCGAAGAAAAAAGATATATCCATTGGATATTTAATACACTCAATAATGCATAGCCAGCAACTGGCCCGGACGCAGCCCCCAGATCGGTCCAGGTAGCATAACGGCTCATAACTTCGGATCTGTCGGATTCAGATGAAAGGTCTCCTGCCGATGCATCTAGTGTAATTTTGCTGGCAGTAGTAGCAGCGAAAACTATCGGTACCACTATAATTATTACGAAAACGCTTTCAATTATTAGGACAGACGAGCCTATTATAATCAGAGGTAGACAGGTCAAAATGACCGATTTCCTGCCAAATTTATCTGATATATGTCCGAAGTATGTCGACAATCCAACTTCATTAGCCCAACTAGTTGCTAAGACCATTCCGGTTAAGGTAGCAACACCCAGTGCGAACCCGTTAATATCCAAAGACTCGCCAATTCTTTCCCGGAGCAGCAATCCTACAGTTGCGGTAACCAGTCCGGATATTGCAAATGTGTTGGTAAAGCGAGTGTAATGGACGGCCAGTAATTTATATCTTTGGGCACTGTTCTCTCCTCTATATCCGGTTAGGAAAGTCCAAGTGTTTGACTTGCCTCCGTTCTTTTGGAATTTTTTTCTGTCGTTTTCAGATTGTTTGATGTGTGAATCAAGATAGGTATCGGATTCTTTTAATAAAGGAATAATTGAGAAACAGAGTATCATGACAGAGGCTATTATCAGGAAAGATATCTTGATGCCAATTGAGTCCACTAAGATGCCACCAACTAATACTGCTATCAAACTGCCGAATCTAAATATGGCATTGTACAGTCCCATCAATCGGCCTCTATATTGTTCGTCTTCCCTTAAGACAACCATATATAGGGAAACTAGTTGAATGGAAAAACATATACCCCAGGCGATTCTTGCTATGAGGAGAGGCCAAAATCCCTGAAATAGTCCATAAGCTGCTGTAGAAGTTATAGCTAAAACCACCGAAAGGTAGAAAGGTTTTTTTAAACCAAATCTGTTGTATATCTTTGCAGCCCATGTATTGGAAGCTAATCTTATCCACCTATTAGCACTAAGGATAAGTCCAGCTCCCAGTCCCGCGGTCAGTCCAAATTCGTCCAGATTGGAAGGCAATACTCCATAAATCATTGAATCACCCATAACAGAAATCGCTAGAATTATGGACGTCAGGACGACTTGCTTTTTAGGTACTTGCTTATACATGTTTAAATCAACAGAGCTTTTACATTAGGGGTATCTTTTAACCTGAGTTAACTTCACTATCAGGGGAGGAATCAGTTGGGGACGCTCGTCTTTCACGTTTTGGCATCTTGATGCCCAGTAACAGAAGGGCACCGGATGCATTGACTGCCGCTAATACAAGAAATGCGAACTGATACGAACCTGAAGAATCAAAGATAAAACCGGCAAATATTGGTGATATTAGTACAGAAACACTACTTACAGGATCCATAAGACCAGCCAATCGGGAGAAGTTTTTTCTACCGAAAACTTCTGCTCTTAATACGGTCATCAATGTTCCACGTGTTCCAAATCCTATACCAAATATTGTTGCGAAAACCATGACAGAAGTCATGGATTGTGCATATGCCAATATAACCACTGATGCACCTTGGGCTATGAATGCTACAGCAGTTACCCGTTTTGTTCCTAATATATCTCCAAGGAATCCACCTGCCAGCCTACCAAATGCGGATATCACGAGTGTATAGGAGACTACTCCAGCTGCAGTCAATTCGTTAATGCCTATATCTACAAGCGCAGGTATTTGGTGAACTTGCAGCGCACCCCAAGCTGTGATACCTGCAGAGTGTGAAAATCCCAGGAACCAGAAACTTCTGCTTTTAAGTGCTTCAGAGATAGACGTGGAATCTGCACTTGATACGCTTTCTTCCAAAGAGGATTGTTCATCTGCGGTGTGCTTTGCACCATCCGGCAAATATCCGTATTCTTCTGGGTGAGGGCGCATCATAAGTGCAATGGGGACTCCAACTATCATTACAATTATACCTACTGATATGGTCGTTGGGCGCCATCCGATATTGAGTACAGCCCATGCCAACACCGGTACGAGTAATGCACCGAAACTTCCTCCGAGCTGATATATCGCGATTGCTCTTCCGCGCCAGTGATCAAACCAGTTTACCAACACGGTTACAATAGGTAGAAATCCAGCCACACTTTGTCCAAGGGTAACGAGCAGGAATGCAGCATAGAACTGGTATATGTTTTGACATAGCCCCATGGCTATGAAGCCTAATCCGAATATAATCCAACCCACTACCATATAAGGCCTAGGCCCCATCCAGTGTATTAGGTACCCCTCCAATGGACCTGTTACTCCACCCTCAAGTCTTCTTAGAGAAAAAGCGATGGAAATGGCAGTTCGTGTGGTATCGAACTCTCTGATTAAGGGTAAAACTAAAGTCTGTGCACCGACATTAAATACGGCAGATTGTATTGTGCTGGCAGCGGTGGATATCGCGACAATCCACCACCCATAGAATATACCACCCTTGCTCCCGCTTGGGGGTATACCAGAAGGAGGCTCTCCTTCTTTTTGGTCGACTCCTCTCGATTGATCGGGGTCCAATTTTTCTTTCTATCTCCTACTATCAGCTAAAATATTATTAGATTATTTATATACTTACTATCAACGCTACCACTTGAAAGGCCCCATATATCAACAACGTGGGAATAAGAATTTCCTTCCAAGTACGTTTCTTCTTAATCATTAGCACTCTAATTTTACCATATAATCAGTTGTTGCATCTGTGATTGACTTATTCATATATATCGAAATAGATCTCCTGCACTGATTCAGGGTAGTCAGTTACTCTTTCTACGTTAGTTCCATCAGTATCCATGACGTATATTTTAGGTTTTTCTTGATCCTCTTGAGAGACAAAATATATAGAAGTCCCGTCTTTGGACCATTTGGGAGAGGCATCAAGCCTTTCATTATTGGTTATTTGAACCAAATTAGACCCATCTTTGTTTATTGTGAAGATTTCCAGTTGGCTTGAATTATATGTGTCAGTAGCATCTGGATCCGCTCTGAAAATCAGTTTAGATCCGTCCGGCGACCAGTCATGTTGTGCTATATGTGCCATGTCTGTATTGGTTATATTGGTGTTTTCACCGGTAGCCACATTATGGATATATATATCTGTTAGCCCATCTCCAGAAACCAACTCGGAAGTAAAAGCAACTAACGTTCCATCTGGAGAGAACTCCGTATCATAAGCATGTCTTCCAGTCATCTGTATAAATGGTCCCTTTAGATTATTACTTACGTTTACAAGGTATATCTCTGCTTTTCCGTTTCTATTTGTAGTAAAGGCTAAGTGTTCCCCACCTGGATGCCAGGAGGGGAGCGAGTCACTTCCAGTGTCAGAAGTGTATCGATAGTTAATAACACCAAGATGCTGGCCTTGGGAATGCGTGATATAGATATCGTTATTCCCTTCAGCATTTGACACGTATGCGATACGTAATCCGTTTGGAGAAAATACGGGCTGCCATTCCAAATAGGCCTCTTTTGATTCATATCCGAATCTGGGGTCATCATCCGAATATCCGTTATCAGTTAATTTTATCAGCCTGTTAAATGATTCTGTTTCTTGGGAATATGTAGCCAGAAATAATTCTGGAGTACCTCTGAAATCGGAGATAAATGCGAGTTTTCGACCGTATGACTCCTTAAATACTTGAACTCTGTAGGACAGATTGGATGAACTATCCATCTCGCCAACTAAGAAATGGTAAAGTCCATCATATTCAGCTGTGAAAGATATGCGAGAGCCTAGAGATCCTTTAGCATAGTCATCGTTCACTCTAATCAATACGTAGTTTTGATCATATAGGTCTATGAAACTATCCGTCATAGTTAAACCTTCCGAATGAATATAGACCGAAATCGCATAACTAACACCTTGC
>VFFT01000097.1 GCA_009392775.1 SAR202 cluster bacterium
ATGGGCGCTTAACCCCTAGCGAATTAGTTAAATATACCGCTGCACAAGGTCTCGAAGTGATAGCGGTATCGGATCATGATATTACTGATGGACTTGATGAGGCGTACGCTACGGTGCAAGAGTATCCGAATATGACGATCATTCCTGCTATAGAGCTTAGTACAGATGTGCCTGATGACGAGGTGCATATGCTTGGTTATTTTATAGACTACGAAGATCGTGAATTTCAAAATATTTTAGATAAATTCCGTGAGGGAAGACTTGACAGAGGGCAACTTATGGTTAACAAGTTGGCCGAATATGGTATGAATATTGAATGGGAACGGGTCTTAGAGATAGCTGGTGAAGGGTCTGTAGGAAGACCTCACGTCGCATTAGCCTTGGTCGAAAAGGGCTATTTCAAAGAACCGAGGGATGCGTTTAAAGAGTATTTGTGCAATGGGGGCCTAGCATATATAGAAAGAAAGAAAATGACACCAGCCCGGGGTATTGAGATGCTAGCAAAGGTGGGTGGCGCTGCTGTTATCGCTCACCCTGCTCGGATAGTCGGCCTTGACGAAATGTTAGGCGATCTAAAGAAGGCTGGGCTGGCAGGAATTGAAGTATTTTATGCCGAATATTCTGCAGAAACAATATCTTGGCTTTATGAAATGTCTGTAAAGCATGATTTAGTGCCCTGTGGTGGTAGTGATTATCACGCTCTAGGAAATACGGGAGAGCAGGTTCCTGGGTCGATGGGGCCACCAATGGAGTCGGTAGAACGCCTTAAAGCGATAGCCGACGATATTCGGAAAGGTCCAACGCGATCGAGTGTTCCAAATAGTTGATATCTTTGGATCCGTATTTACTCTATGTGTTCTGCTTTTTTGTAGGGTCTATTCCCAGTGCTTTTATTCTGGCTAGAGTTTTAAAGGGAATTGATCTACGCTTTGTTGGGTCTGGAAGTCTTGGTGCTAGCAATATAGGGGTACAAGTTGGCAGGCTATGGATGGTGCCTGTCATTTTGTTTGATCTGCTCGTAAAAGGTATGTCTCCCGTGTTACTTGCTCAAACAGTGTTGTCATCTGGTTTGCATGATTTTAGTTTGGCTATTGCTCCGTTGATTGTTCTAGTATGCCATAACTGGTGCTGCTGTCTTAAATTTGATGGCGGGAGAGGTATATTAGTTCTGATTGGTTCTTTAATGTTGTTGGCTCCTGGGATATGTGCAACGGTCTTGGTGACTGGGTTGTGTGTGTCGCTTGTTACCAGGAATGTACCATTAACGGTTTTAGTCGGCTTAATGATTATGCCGTTCGGCGCTTTGCTTTGGGATGCTGAGCTCAGCGTATTAGTCTTTACCATCTTAGCCATGCTGGTGGTGCTTTTGAAGCGAATTTTGGGTAATCGCGGGCGTCGGGCGAAAGATATATCTAGAATGAAGCTTTTAGTTAACAGAATTCTATTCGACCGAGATATCACTAGTCGTATAGAGTGGATAAATGGAAGGTGCTAATTGTTTGTGGTATCCGAGGGCGCATTTACGGTTCTACGTACCCTATATCAAGCTTAATTTGTCTAACTGCATCTATTATTGTTGAAGTGTGAAACCCTCGTCTATGAAGTAATCCCTGTACTTTTTTGTTAAAGATTTCTGAGGGCGTTTCTTTATACAGAAGTCGTTGTGCTAGTTTTATCCCTGCGTCATATGCAAGAACTTTATCATCAATAGCATTTAGTGCTTCATCGCTGTCTGCGTCTGATATCCCAAGCTTGTAGAGTTCTTGTTTTAGAAGTCCTTTTGCTCTTGGTTTGTGTTTGCTCCGATTGTCACACCATTCCTGAGCAAACTTAGTGTCGTCTAGATATCTTTGGTCGACTAACTTTGATATGACGTACTCGATAATATCGGGGGCAAATTTGTCTCCGATGCGACTTCGTATCTCAAAGGTGGTACGCATCCGGTATGACAGCAGATTGAGGGCTGCTGTCATAGCTTTGGATACTTGTTCTGAATATTCGGAAGGAAATTCTTCTTTGGTTATATAAGGCATAACCTAATTGATGTTTTCCTTATCAATGCCGAGTGATAATGTTAGTTCGGCCTCTGGGATTGAACCATCATGTCCGTTAGCGCTTTCTTCTGGAGAGTTTTCCCCTCGTACCAATGATTCGAGTGTCAGAGCAATCTCAGTATTTTCTTTTAAGAATTGTTTCGCATTTTCTCTGCCCTGGCCTAGTTTGGTATCTTCATATGAGTAGAAAGCTCCAGATTTTTTTATTAGGCCTCTGTCTACGCCAATATCAAGGAGGTCCCCCATCTTACTGATACCTTCGTTGAACATTATATCGAACTCAGCTACACGGAAAGGGGCGGCGACTTTGTTCTTGACGATTCTTGCTCTTACACGACTTCCTATGACTTCTGAACCCTGTTTGAGGGATTCACTACGACGCAGGTCTATGCGTACTGAGCTGTAAAATTTTAATGCCCTGCCTCCGGGAGTTACTTCTGGACTCCCATACACTACGCCGACTTTTTCTCGTAGTTGATTTATGAAGACTACTGCTGTTCTGGATTGATTTATGGTTGACGTGAGTTTGCGTAGAGCTTGTGACATTAATCTTGCTTGTAGGCCAATGTGAGTGTCACCGATGTCGCCTTCCATTTCCGCCTGAGGAACTAAGGCAGCTACGCTATCTATTATTACGGTGTCTACCGCACCGCTACGAACGAGTTGCTCAGTTATATCTAGCCCTTGCTCGGCACTGTCTGGTTGTGCAATGTATAGTTCGTCTAGTTTTAGTCCGCAGTTGGCAGCATAGTTGGGGTCCATAGCATGTTCAGCATCTATGTACGCTGCGACGCCCCCGAGTTTTTGGGTCTCGGCCATGATATGCACTGCGAGGGTGGATTTGCCGGCAGATTCTCCACCGTATATTTCTGTAACTCTACCACGTGGTATTCCCCCCGTCCCTAGAGCCAGGTCAAGACTCAGTGAACCGGTGGGTATCGATTCTGTGGTTAGTCTAGACGCGACTTCACCGAGTCGCATGACGGCACCTTTTCCATGATCTTTCTCGATTCTACCGAGGGCTATTTCTAGGGCGGCGGCTTTGTCTTTTGGTGTACTCATAATAGGATAACTCCCCTCCTCACCAATATACGGAAAGCGTAGCACAAGATGTTTAGGATCAACAAGAACCGATGGTCAGTAGGTTAGTGGGCGCTTTGCAAAAGTGTAGGTTTACGATCACGGGCGGCCAAAATTGGTCGCTGAATTAGAAGTCTCAATATTGGCCTTTGAAGCCAATGGTTACCTGTCCATTTTCAACAATTACTGGAGTGATACGTTCACCGTCAGTGAGGGCAGTCAGGTCCGGTATTTTGTCTGGCTGGGCACCCAGATCTATTTCAGTATAGGTGATTTTATTTCGTCTGTAGTCCATCTTGGCGGCTGCGGAGAAGGGACAGTCTGGATGAGTATACATTACGATATCTGATGCTGGTTCAGTCACTTTTAAAACCCCTTAATTGAAACTGGTTGTAGACCGCTGATATTGTACGAGTTGTAGGTCTAGAGTTCAACAAACGTTAGGCTTGTTAGGCTAAAATATCCATGTGACCGTACGGTTTGAAACGTAGTCTAGGATGAAAGGGGTTTGCGATTATGGCTAGAGTTCCATATGTGCATAGGGAAGATATGGATATGGGTGGAAAGTCTGTTTATGACAAAATAAGGCATGACAGGAATAGTTCAGAGGTAGGGCTACAGTTTAGAGCTTTGCTACATAGGCCTAAAGCCACTGGCTACCTGACGTCTTTAGGTGCAGAGTTGCGTTTTAATAACGCGCTACCCGGCCGAGTTAAAGAGCTGACAATAATTATGGTAGCTCGGGAATGGAATAGCCATATAGAATGGACGGGACACTCGAGATTGGCTCTCAATGAGGGTGTAACTGCGGAGAGTATAGAAGCGATTCGTAGCTATAACACATCTGGCCTGCCGGAAGATGAGAAGTTGATTCGTGACTTCGTTGTCCAGATGTTGCACGACAAAAATGTAGACGAAGGATTGTTTAGGAGTCTTGAGGCCAAATATGGAGTTGAGGGGGTAGTGGATTTGACTTTGACTGTATGTTACTACACTGCGGTATCGTTGGCACAAATATCTTTGCAACCAGGAATGGAGAAGGGGGCAGAGTCAACACTGTGAAACCGGCCCGGGTTTTCTCAAGTATCTATGATATCTTGATCAAGACAGGTATAGGGGATAGCTATATATATCCATTGTCGGGGTCAGGTATCCTTAAGGGAGCAAGTATGAGATCCATGGCTAAGTGTTTAGATGAATTGCCGGTTAACTACTGGGATGATTCTCTACCGCGGAAACTGGTTATTGGGAATGCATTATTCGCGATTGGCAAGTACGAGGCTGCTGCTACCTTATTTGAGTCTATTTCTAATGTTGCACTGGATAACAGTGAAAGCTGCTTTAACTTGGCACTTTGTATGGTCAGGATGCAGGAACCTGAATTGGCGGTTAATCTTTTCAATGAACTAGCCTTGAAGCTACCTTCCTTTTGTGAAATATATTATCAACGTGCGAAAGTATATGATTCAATAGGCGAATCTGATCAGGCGCTGGAGAATTATGTGACCGCTGCAAAGCTTTATCCTGGTCACGTGCGGGCTAAATTCAACATGGGTTTGTTACTTGCCAGAATAGAGCGTCATGAAGAGGCTGTGGTCCAATTCAGTCAAGTGTTAGTTTTAAGGCCGGGTTTAGCGAACGCATATCTTAATAGAGGGGTATCTAGCGAAGAGTTGGGCAGTTTCAATACTGCCATGGAAGATTACACAATGGCTCTCTCAATTGATCCCTTAAATGAGAATGCACTGTTTAATAGAGCTCGTGTTAACTATCACTTGGGACGACTGGAAGCTGCTAGATCAGATTATTCAGATTTTCTTCGCTTAGTACCTAACGATCCTGAAGCATATAATAATCGGGGATTGGTTTTTGACGCGTTGGGGAATGAGGAAGCAGCAATTAGGGATTACGATCAAGCTCTTTTAAATTTTCCGGAATTCAGTGAAGCCTTAAACAATAAAGGGGCCGCTCTGGAAAATATAGGGGATTTGGATTTGGCACTTAATCTATATCTAGCGGCTATTGACGCCAATCCAGACTATAGTTCAGCTTATTTCAATGCGGCGAAAATATACGTTGCGAAAGGGCAACTGGTTTTGGCGGAGGAATATTTGCATAGATCTGTTGTTTTGAATAGGGAACATCTGCCGGAGGCTATAGAAGACGAACAGTTGGGGTGGTTGATTGATGTTCAGGGGATAAAATATAGCATGGGCTCTCAGTAGATTTTCCTAAAATGGGATTTACTTTTTTATAGATTCGTCTGCAACATCGAGCTCATCTAGATCATCTTTCGGAGAGTGCCCTGCAATCCGTTTCTTGATAATTAGATTATGAAATAAGACTAATATGCCTAGAAGTGTTAATCCTACAGCTATTTCTCGATCTGTATTTAGATAAATAGCAAGAAACATCAGTAGGGAAAAACAGCTAGCTATGCCCGCAGCTGACCTAAAGGTAGATTTCCAGGATATGATAACAGTTGCGAAACCAACTAGAATGCAGGGGATTGCTATAGCTGGCGTCAGGGTGAGAGTGACTCCTAGGAGTGTAGCCATACCGTCCCCGCCTTTGAATCCTGTGAATAGAGACTTCCAATGCCCTAATACAGCCGCGGCACCAGATATTACAAGTAAGTAGTCTGGTATCCCAAGGAGGGCGGCGATTACTACTGAAACTACTCCTTTGGCGACATCACATGTGAATACTAAGAGTCCGGTTCGTCGGCTAATATTCCAGAAAACATTTGCGGTTCCTGCTTGAAAGTTGCCGGTAGTGAATATGTCTATTCCCTTGAGGCGGGCTGCCATGTGGGCGAAAGGTATGGATCCAAGCAAATACCCTACTACTATGGAAGCTATTAATTTTTGTATTAATAACCAATCGTATATTAACATTACGAGTACTAGGATACCTTTGCCGTTCGAGTGATTTCATATATGGGAAAGCATTTTGATTGTGTGTCTATGGGTAAGGTGTAATCTTTAATCATTTCTCCATGCGAGGCCATCTGTGATTTTAAGGAAATCGGCTACCACAAGAGGATTTGACGCGATTATGCTGGGGGTATAGAGGTCTGCTGGGTTGCCTTGTTTGTCTGTAACTATGCCTCCCGCTTCCTTTACTATCAATAGACCAGATGCAATGTCCCACGGTGATAGGCTGTGATGAAAATATATATCCAATCTGCTTGCAGCTGAATAAGCCAACCCCAATGCTGAGGATCCCATAAGTCGTATGCCCTGCATGTTGGGCCATATGTGTCTTATCAGTTCCAGGGCAAGGGTAGCTTTCTCTCCAACGTATCCCATGTCGAATCCCATTAAAGATTCAAGTACGTTAGTTTGTTCTGTGATCTGCAATCTCGTTTCATTGAGGTAAGCTCCTTGTCCCTGCTCAGCAGTGAACAGTTCATCTCTGATAGGATCGTAGGTAACTCCAGCGACAATCTCTGAACCTTTAGCTAAAGCAACAACTATGCAAAAATGCGGTATCCCTCCGGCGAAATTGCGAGTGCCATCTATAGGGTCTACCACCCAAGTATAATCTGAGTCATTTGTAATGGGTTCTGACTCTTCTGCTAATATACTGAATCCCGGAAAGTTTGTGTTTAAGATGTCAACAATTATTTTTTCGCTTTCGAGATCGACATCGGTTACTACGTTTGCCCAACCCTTGTAATTGATCTCCTTTTCAGTTAGAAATCTTTCTTTAACTATTTTACCTGCGGTTCTGGCTGCATTTATGCTTACATCCAGCACTCCTAATCCTGAGGTGCCTATGGGTAATCGTGAGTTGTCACTTGTCATTTTGGTAGCTGTCCTTAATCGTGATTCTGGTATGTCCTATGGGACTTTACGATAGTCCCATCTTTTCATAAACTTCTTCAATTGTAGATTGTGCTATCGTGCGTGCGGTTTTTGCCCCTGCAGAAAGTATGTCTTTTATATCGTCTGGTCTTTTGCTCAATTCATTTCGTCGTTCTCTCATGGGGCCAAGATAAGTATTAAGGTTTTGAGCTAGTTGTCGTTTGCAGTCGACACAGCCGCGAGTAGCCGATGTGCACTCTTGCTTGATAGTGCTCACATCGGACTCTTTGGTAAAAATGTTGTGAAGGGAATAAACATTACACACACTAGGACGGCCGGGTGTGTCTCGAGTGGTCCTTTGTGGGTCAGTAAATGCAGTAAGTACACGCTTAGTTGTATCTTCGTCATTAGAGGCTAGATCAATGTGGTTATCCAATGATTTACTCATTTTCTGCTGGCCGTCTAACCCGACAATCAATGGAACTTTGGTCAGCTTGGCTTGAGGTTCGGGGAATGTTTCGCCAAATCTATTATTGAAGCGTCTAACGATTTCTCGTGCCAGTTCTAAATGTGGTAATTGATCCTGTCCAACGGGAACTGTGTCCGCTTTGTAAAGTATGATGTCGGCGGTCTGGAGTATAGGATAGCCGACTAAACCATAATTAACGCTTTCTTCCGTCTGGTCCATTTGTCGGACCTTTTCTTTAAAAGTTGGTACACGCATTAGCCAGCCTAGGGGAGTCACCATGCTTAACAATGTGTTTAAAGTCATTACTTCAGGGATATGCGATTGGATAAAAATAGTGCTTTGATTGGGGTCAATGCCTGCAGCAAGCCAGTCTAGAGCCATTTCATATATGTTTGGTCGAATGTTGGAAATATCTTCAGGTGTTTCTATGGTCGTCAATGCATGTATGTCCACAATGGTATATATACATTGGTATGAATCTTGTAGATCTACCCAGTTTTGTAGCGCTCCGAAATAATTTCCTAAATGTAATTGGCCTGTCGGTCGCATTCCGGATAGTATTGTCCCACTCGAGGGCTCAGCTTGTGTATTAGGCATTCAGATAAATCCTTGTTACGAGAACTAGTTGAGGTGCTTTTCTGTTACAACGATGGTACTTATGAGTATCATTGGCAAGTGTATTACCTGATGCACTCAACGTTGTTGGCCGAACGAAGTCTAGCATGGGGAGCGTAAAAGCATCAAGAAGTAGACTATGCGAAATGTGTAAGGAGGATTCAATTGAGCGAGGGCAACAAAGAACAAAGACCTTTAGTTGGTGTAGGGGTAGTATTTATTAGGGATGGAATGATATTTCTCGCCAAACGATCTGGCTCGCACGGAGCTGCTACTTGGGGGTGTGCGGGAGGGCATTTAGAATTTGGTGAGTCACTAGAAGCTTGTGCGCGTAGGGAAGCTAAGGAAGAACTTGGGGTAGATGTAGGTGAAATGACGTTTCTTTGTATAGCCAACATTATCGACTACGGTGTGCATTATGTAGACGTTGAGTTTCTAGGAGATATCGGAAATCAAACGCCAATGACTATAGAAGAAGATAGTTTTACAGAAACAGGTTGGTTTCCTTTGGATCAATTGCCGGAAGTTTTATTTACGCCCGTTAGGTATGCTATAGATAGCCTGAAAAACGGTTCGATTTGTTATGATATAAGTGAGTGATAAGGTTTTAGCACCTAAGCACGTTTATTCATAATCTGGTATAATATTCCGTAGGAAATACTACAGACGGTACCGAGAGCAACTTTATAATCCGTGTTGCAGTTTCGGTGCCTGATACCCACAGGACCGCATACTGGTGAGGAGTGAGTGAGGCAGTTGAGTGGTCATTTTGTTCCCATTATCAATTTCGTAATACCATCTGCATCGGCGACCTCCATTAATGTTAGTAAGCGTTCCAGAACTTCATGGAGTGAATAATAATATGCAACAAGACATGCTCGCCGAATATAGCTCTAAAGATATTCAAGTTCTTGAAGGCCTTGAAGCGGTCAGGGTTAGGCCCGGTATGTATATCGGTAGTACTGATCAGCGAGGGTTACATCACCTCGTATACGAAATCCTAGATAACGCTGTCGATGAAGGAATGGCCGGATTCTGCTCACGAGTAGATATTACGATTCACTCGGATGGGCTGGTTAAGGTGTCTGATGACGGTAGGGGTATACCGATAGATGTTCATCCAACTACTGGCAAGTCAGGTTTAGAAACGGTCATGACTACTTTGCACGCCGGCGGTAAGTTCGGTGGAGGAGCATATAAGGTTACAGGAGGTTTGCATGGAGTAGGAGCTTCTGTTGTAAATGCGTTATCGGTAAATTTAACAGCAGAAGTCAAACGTGACGGCTTTATATATACTCAGGAATATTCGAAGGGTCTCCCTGTTGGGGATATGGTTAAAGGTAAGAAGACTAAGCAGCATGGTACAACCATAAGTTTCTATCCCGACCCTGGAATATTCCCGAACATAGAATACGATTTCGAGCTATTAGCAGCTCATTTTAAAGAGATTGGTTATCTAAATAAGGGTTTGGAAATATGTTTCCAAAGTCCTTGGCATGAATCCCAGAGAAAAGGTGACATTGAAAGGACTTATTTCTTCGATGGTGGAATTGCGAACCTTGTTCGGAATATTAATAGTAAGAGAACTGCCATACAGAAAGACCCGTTCTATTATGAAAAGGCCATCGACAATACGGATGTGGAAGTTGCTGTTCAGTACAATGATAGTTTTACTGAGACGGTGTTCTCTTTTGCCAACTGTATCAATACTCAAGAAGGCGGTAGTCATTTAACAGGATTCAGAGCAGCTCTTACTAGGGTCATTAATGACTACACACGTAAACAAGGTTTTATAAAAGAGGACCAGCCCAATCTTACCGGAGAAGATGTTCGAGAAGGACTGGCTGCAGTAGTGAGTGTCAAGTTAACCGATCCTCAGTTTGAAGGTCAAACCAAGACGAAACTCGGGAACGCGGAAATCCGTGGCATAGTAGAATCGGTAGTTAGTGAGGGGTTGAATAGATATCTTGAAGAAAACCCGTTAGCTGGT
This sequence comes from SAR202 cluster bacterium, assembly GCA_009392775.1. The sequence goes on from VFFT01000097.1 coordinate 10,018, forward strand.
AGGCAGATCGTTGAGAAATGTTTGACTTCCCAACGTGCTAGGGAAGCAGCCAAGCGTGCGCGAGAATTGGTGATTAGGAAAAATGCTTTAGACGGTACATCGCTCCCAGGTAAATTGGCTGACTGCTCTGAAAGAGACCCTGCTAAATCCGAATTGTATATAGTTGAGGGAGAGTCTGCAGGTGGCTCGGCTAAAATGGGGAGAGATAGGAGTTTCCAGGCTATTCTTCCACTGAAAGGTAAAATTCTCAATGTGGAACGTGTGTTACAGCAGCCGGATAAAATTCTAGGACACGAAGAAATCAGGTCAGTTATAGCGGCTCTCGGAGCCGGTGAAGGAGAAGAGTTTGATCCGTCCAAGGTGAGGTACCACAAGATCATAATTATGACTGATGCGGACGTAGATGGGTCGCACATACGCACCCTTATTCTTACCTTCTTTTTTAGGCGTATGCAGTCGCTTATTGAGCAAGGATACCTTTATATTGCGCAGCCGCCATTATATAGGGTTCAGTCTGGTCGAAAGATAGAATACGCATATTCAGAGGAAGAAAAAGATTCGCTGGTAGATGGTTCCTCATCGAAGCGATCGGCGCAGATACAGCGGTATAAGGGGCTTGGGGAAATGAATCCTGATCAATTGTGGGAAACGACGATGGATCCTGCAAGCCGGCAAATGCTTCGTGTAAATATCGATGACATGATTGAATCAGAAAACGTTTTTTCGACTCTTATGAGTGAGGCTGTAGCACCCCGCAAAAGCTTTATTCAATCCCATGCTAGAAGCGTGGTCAATCTTGACGTATAAAGCTCTTACGCTCAATATTGGCACCTGTTGTGATCTTAGTCTATAATATGTCCCAGAATCAATGATGGTTATAGGAGGAGGCACAGGTGCCGGCAAAGAAAACTCATAAGCAGTCTGTAAAAAGAAACGAGCGGAATCATAGCGTACTGAGTAATACGAGATCTACTGTCGCGAATGCACGGAAAGATTTGGCTTCTGGTGACAGAGACACTGCAGTAGAATCTGTAAGGTTGGCTATGAGAGTGTTGGATAGAGCAGTTCAGAAGGGTATATTGCACAAAAAGAATGCATCTCGGCGCAAGTCTAGGCTAGCGATCCACCTAAATAATATGTGATTCTCGCCTGTATGTTTCATTAAAAAAGGCCTCACGAAAGTGAGGCCTTTTTTATGACATCGGACGATTGACACTCAATATGGCTGTTTGTTAGCCTTCTATTAGAACATATGTTTGGAGATGGTTATGTCTCAAAAGGATAAATTGCCTAATCGTAGGCAAAAAATTCTGGATTTCATTCAAGACTTTATGCAGGATAATGGTATACCGCCTACCGTCAGAGATATACAGAAGGCTTGTGAGATCAGTTCTACATCGGTAGTGGACTACAATTTAAGACTTCTGGATAGAGATGGTTTTCTTAACCGAAGACCTGAAATGGCACGAGGCATAGAGTTGCTGGGTGCTAGTGGTACACACGGAGCTAATACTCTGAAGGTTCCTATTGTGGGGAGTATAGCTGCTGGGAGCCCTATCCCAGTTTTTCCTAACGAGATGGATTCTCAAAATGCGGATTTTGATTTTATAGAAATATCTTCAGAAGTTAATAGAAAATATGGAACTGTTTTCGCACTGGAAGTTAAGGGTACTTCCATGATAGATGCTTTGATAGATGATGGCGATGTAGTGCTAGTGCAGCCCACTCCTAACGTTGAACAGGGCGAAATGGCAGTAGCATGGATTGCGGATAGAGAAGAAGCTACGTTGAAGAAATTTTATGTCGAGGGTGACAAGGTACGACTTCAACCGGCAAACAGTGCAATGGGGCCTATTTATTGTCAGGCTAAAAATGTTGAAGTGCGTGGGAAAGTAGTCGGTGTAATCCGTAAATATTAAGGAATCTTATCTACGTGTATTTAATAGGCCTGATACTGTTGCAACCACGAACGGCACTAAATACGTTGAAGGAATCTTCCACAGGAAAGTTGAGGTCATCTGGCCTGAGAGTATTAGATCGCCCTGGTTTAGTGCAGTGAGCAGCGCCCCGACTATTAAACTCGTTATCAGGGATCGTTTGAGCATAGGAACATGTAGCAAAGCGCAGGTGGTACACTTGGTAATGGAAAAAGTTGAAATCGGGGACTCAGTTTTCACTTGAAAAGTGTGGCCTCTCGTGTCCCTTAAGATTTTATTGCACCTGATACAGCAGTGTGACGTATTTGTCTTCGACTGAGAAGGCTCTGGAATGGTGATTTGCATGGTGTCCTCCCTGGCGAGTGAGAATACGGAGTAGGATATATAAGTATCGGTCGTCTAGTTGTCTCTTCGTCTGGCAAGTACTATTTAGCCAGGATTTTTATCGGGTGCCATGCTGAATCGATCAAACGTGTTATTCCAAAGAAACCAAATGAGTTGTTATATGCTCGATAATCACTTCCACTTGAAGACTTAGATTCGGGTTGAGATGATATAGTTTGCCCTTGCATCAATTTCACCGCTTCTGTGTCTGAAAAGTGTGATGAGGGCAATTCTTCTA
>VFFT01000098.1 GCA_009392775.1 SAR202 cluster bacterium
AGGAATTTCACGGAATTGACGTCGCACTTCCTCAACTATGGAAAATGCAGCTCTGCCGACAGCCTTCATAGTAAAGGCCGAGAACAAGAATGGCAGCATAGCTCCTAACATTAACCCAACTAGTGTAGTAGAGCTAAGCAAGTCTATTGCTGTTATTTCAGCCGTCACGGCATATGCGGCCAAGAGGGCCAATGACGTCAGGGCCGCGGAACCAATAGCAAATCCTTTTCCGGTAGCCGCTGTGGTATTTCCTAGAGCATCCAAGGCATCGGTTCTCTCCCTTACTTGTGGATCCAACTGAGCTTGTTCAGCTATTCCTCCAGCATTATCAGCCACTGGACCATAAGCGTCCGTGGCTAACGTAATACCAAGAGTGGATAAGAGTCCTACTCCCGCCAATGCGATCCCATAGAAGCCTGCCAGCTGGAAGGCTATGAGTATGGTGATACCTATAGCTATCACGGGGATAACCGTACTAAGCATTCCAGTAGCTAATCCGCTGATAATCACGGTAGCCGCGCCGGTCTGCGATGATTCTGATACCTGTTTGGTAGGCTTGTATTCATATGAAGTGTAGTATTCGGTAGCTAAACCTATTACTACGCCTGCCACAAGGCCAGACAAGACGCACCAGAACCAATCTATATCCCATCCATAAAAGAGGATTATTCCTAACGCAAACACTGCTAGCAAGATAGCCGAGGCGAATATGCCTCTACGCAATGCCCACAGTAACTGACCGAAATCAGCCTGTTCTCCGCTTCTCACTACAAAAGTGCCGAGTATAGCAGCCACAATACCTGCTCCTGCAAGCATTAAAGGAAAAACTACCTGATCCCCAAAAACACCTATACCAGCGGCTGCCAAGGCTATGGATGATATCAGAGATCCAACGTACGATTCAAAAAGGTCCGCGCCCATACCTGCAACATCACCGACGTTGTCACCAACGTTGTCAGCTATGACTCCAGCGTTTCTGGGGTCATCTTCAGGAATCCCAGCCTCAACCTTTCCAACGAGATCTGAACCGACATCAGCTGCCTTGGTAAAGATACCGCCGCCGACCCTGGCAAAAAGCGCTATCGAGCTGGCACCAAATCCAAATCCAGCTACCACTGTTATATCTTGGAAAACTAGATACAGGACGGTAACACCGAGCAATCCTATACCCACCACTGTAATACCCATAACAGAACCACTAGAAAAAGCTATTCTCAATGCGGGGTTCAGTCCCGTCATCGCAGCAGCAGCAGTCCGTACGTTTGCCCTGACGGCTACATTCATTCCAACAAAACCTGCAACAGCAGAACATATAGTTCCGACTAGATAAGATATTGCGGTCTTGGGAATGACAGATCCCATGGTAAGCCAGTCAATTAAGACTCCTAGAATAACCGCAACGACCACTACAAATGGAATAAGTGCGGTATACTCCCTACGTAGAAACGCCGAAGAGCCAACTTTTATAGCATCGGCAATCTCTTTCATGGTGTCATTGCCCTCATCTGCTTTGACCACTTTCATTGCCATGAGAGCAGCAAAAACAAGGGCCACAACCCCAGCAATTATAGCCACTAAAATTGGAATGGAAATCATCTAAACCCCTTTCAAGACTCTAAATTTGAGCGACCGGAACTTAACACACGGTCTGTTTTTATGTCAAGTAGCGGGGAGGACACAATAGTATTACTTCTGCATTACTCACCTAGCATCTAAGATAATATGATAGAGTTGAACTACAAATAATAGGAGCAGGTTGCCATGACATCACGAAATCTATTCAACTTAAAAGGGAAGGTAGCCCTGGTAACCGGAGGAAATGGCGGATTAGGATTAGGGATGGCATTGGGCCTAGCCGAAGCAGGCGCAAACATAGCCATAGCCGCACGAAACCCGGACAAAACATCAGATGCTATAAAACAGATAGAATGTGTTGGTGTTCGAGCTATTTCAGTACCAACAGACGTAACTAAGGAAACAGAGATTGAGTCTATGATATCGCAAACTCTTGATAAATTGGGGCAAATAGACATTTTGGTCAACAATTCTGGAGTTACGATGAGGAAAGAGCCAGAAGATCTAAGTGGTGATGAGTGGGATCATGTTTTAAATGTAAACCTCAGAGCCTGTTTCCTAGCATCCAAAACTGTATACCCACATATGCGAGATCGGGGTTCAGGAAAGATAATAAATATAGGGTCTATGACATCTATCTTCGGTGGTGGTGGAAGTGGCGCGCCATATTCTTCCAGCAAAGGAGGAATAGTCCAACTTTCAAAGAGTTTGGCAGTTGCATGGGCCAAAGATAATATCCAGTCTAATGCAATATTACCGGGTTGGTTCACCACTGAGTTGACAGCAGCGATACCTGAGAGACAAAAAGAGAGATACCAACTCATAAGTAGCCGCATACCGGCTGGTCGATGGGGAGAACCAGAAGAGCTGGCAGGAGTGGCAGTATTTCTAGCAAGCCCGGCATCAGATTATGTAACCGGCTCCGTAATAGCGGTAGACGGCGGGTATTCGAGCTTCTAAACCAAATTCAGGCTAACTATCTCGTACGACCCTAAAGTTGATTCAAAGCCTCGCGGGATAGCATCATCTTGACAGGACTAATTGGCCTAAACGTTCTAGATACCCTAATGTCACCTGCTAATGAACATAGGGTATAAGCATCATATGGTTTTAGTCCTTTCTCCGAAACAAGAAAATCAACCATGTCTCTAACAGCTTGCTTCATGGCAGGGCCTAGTTCTTCACCATGAGACAACACTACAAAATAATCTGGTGTAATTGCCCTGGGACTGTTGATATTCATGCCTTTCTCAACAGTGACGCGTATATGAGTATCCGAACTGCACTCTGCTCCTGTACCTGCTACAGCCCCATCTCCAACTACCGCATGGCAATCCCCGAGAGCCAATAATCCACCAGGAACGAAAACCGGCAGGTAAATGCTACTGCCTTCCACAAGCTCTTTCATATCAATGTCCCCACCATAGGGACCACTATCAGTTGCTGTACATTGGGGATAAGTCGGGGTAGTAGCTACTACTCCCATAGAAGGACACATAGGTAACTTCACGCCACTGGGCAAAACTACGTTACCGTCACTGATTTGCATAACAGTAGGGTAACCTTCGTCAAAGTCCTCATACAAGAATCCTCGACCAGGCATGACCATATGAGCAGCTCCTTCTTTAGGAGAGATGCTAATGAAGTCCACCTTCAACGAATCACCAGGTTCTGCACCATTTACATATATAGGACCTGTAGCAGGTCCCTTTAAAGATTTTACTTCCAGTTCATGTGGATCTCGTATTCCTTCAAACGCATCCCATGTTTCTACAAGGAGATCTTCCCCTGAGTCGATTGTTATGGCTGGGTTCATACCAGGCTCTAAGATATATATTGGGTTATCTCGGGTTAACTTTTTCATAAAGCCTCCACATGTATTTCAAATGGGTAACCAACATTGTTGAGCTGTTACTCCTGTCGTTGCGTTAAGTTCTGCCATGATAACAGAAACATTTTCATTAGTTTGTAACGCACCCAAGGGAGAACCTGAATAAAATGCCTTTACCCTGCCATTGGAAACATCCACTTGTCGTTCCCAATGACCAAGTGCCAAATAGTCACAGGTGGCATTAGCAACTTCATCAGGATAAATGGGCGATGATCGTACTTCTGTGTCATTTTCAAAATGGTAATGCCCATGTGCTAATGCTACTAGCCAATTACCTGCGGTCTTAACCGGCATACCCAATATTGGCTGGAACTGTGGAGTATGTGAAAGCATAGCTCTTCCCCATACATCCAGACCAAGTTCAGGAAAACTGATCATTTCACCATCATTGTCTGACAAAATATAAAGGTTAGGCGGCGCATCATTAAACGGTTCTCTATGATAAACAGAGTTTTCACCGTACAAATCATGATTTCCCGGGAGAACTACCACTGGCACATTAGCAACTCTGATTTCATGAACAAAAAACCGTAGAACGTCATCTGCGACCCTAGCGTGATCGAACACATCACCCACTATCAGAACTATATCCGCACCTAAACCTATCGCCCCATTCAATATAGCTTGAAAAGCTTTTTTTTCGAGTTCAGGTTTCCAGTCAGTCCCTAAATGAGTATCAGAGGTATGTACAATTTTCAGGTTTTTCATGCTTGTTTTGCATTCGGGAACTGGGTTTTGCCTATTACACCCCGGTCCCTTAAGGAATCTATTGACTCTGAGCTATACCCCAGTTCATTCAAAATTTCCTCATTATGCTGCCCTAACAACGGGGGCGCTCGTCTAATAGTGGGAGGGGTCTCAGTAAGTTTCAGGGGGGATCCTGGGAAACGAAGATCAGGAATATTTGGGTGTTCTATCCCAGAAATCATATCCCTAGAGAGAACATGAGGATCATTAACAACATCTGAGACTTGATTTATAGGGCCACAAGGAACACCTGCTTCACTAATCTTATCAACCCAATACGAAACCGTATTATCCCCAAAAATATTGTTAAGTGCCCGCACACATTCAGAGCGATTAGCCACTCGATCGTCATTTGTCCTAAACCTAGGATCCTCCAACAATTCAGGATGTTCTATGGAATTACAAAATCGTTGCCAAAGACCATTGTTTGCCACTCCTAGGATAAAATTGCCATCTGACCCACCAAAACTTTGATATGGCACTAAACTGGGATGACCAGAACCCATACGCAAAGGATCAATACCTGTAGCCAGATACGCTGTCCCATGATAGCTCATAGCAGCCACCTGGCCATCAAGCAGGGCAGCCTCAATCCATTGCCCTTTGCCAGTCACATTCCTGTGATATAAAGCCGTCATCATAGACCCATAAGCCATCATACCCGTAAACAAATCCACCAAAGAAAACCCGACTCTCATAGGCATTCCATCAGTTTCACCTGTAAGGTTCATTAGACTGCTGTAGGCCTGTATCAGAAGATCATATCCCGGTTTGTTTGCTAAAGGCCCCGTCCGACCATACCCTGAAATTGAACAATATATAATATTGGGGTTAATTGTTTTAATATCAGCGTATCCTAACCCCATCCTGTCCAAAGCCCCAGCCCGAAAACTTTCCACAACAATATCAGCGTCTTTTACCAACGATAGAACTAAATCTATTCCTTCCTGCTCCTTTAAGTTTACGCTGATACCTCTTTTGTTCCGGTTAAAAGCAACAAAAACGCTACTCTCTCCATTCCAGAATGGAGTCCAAGACCGTGTTTCATCTCCGTTCTCAGGCTCCTCTATTTTTATGACCTCCGCTCCCATATCCCCCAACATCATTGTTGAGAATGGACCCGCTAGAGTGCGGGTAAGGTCAACCACTTTGATATTTTTAAGAACTGCATTCATTTATAAATGTATCCTACAAAGAGATAATCACTAGCGTCCATCAAGATAATAAACGCCATTGCGGCAGATTATAGCATGTGTTTTGTACAGAGTAATGCAAGCATTTGACGAACCCAGATGGCCAGTGGTAGTTTGTAAAACCTATTCAGATCAAAACATAGAGCATCGGTTTAATACAATGGATCAGAAACAAATTATTGTGCTAGGTGGCATAAATATGGACCTAGTCGCGTTATCACCTAGATTCCCTGCTCCAGGGGAAACTGTTGTAGGATCTAGATTCCTGACATATCCCGGAGGTAAGGGCGCTAATCAGGCCGTAGCTGCTGCACGTGCTGGAGGGAACACTCTAATGGTAGGCCGCGTAGGCAACGACGAATTCGGACCGCAACTATTAGAGGCCCTGCATCTTTCTGGAGTTAATACATCCAACGTTGGGACATCGGATATAAGTTCCGGAATAGCTATAATATTAATAGATGATTCTTCCCAAAACCAAATAACACAAATTCTTGGTGCCAACGAGACGTGTGGCAACGACGAAAAACAAAAGATCAGCTCATTACTTGAATACTCATCCACGCTATTACTGCAACTAGAAGTTTCAATAGATCTATCGCTAGAGGTTGCTCAAGAAGCCTACCAAAACGATGTTACCGTGATTCTGGATCCCAGCCCCGTCCGCCCATTCTCGGATGAACTACTAAATTACTGTTCTGTGATAACTCCCAATGAAACAGACGCAGAAGCATTAATTGGGTTCCCGGTTACAAACCGTGAAACTGCTGAAAAAGCTGCATACAGCCTGCTTGGCAAAGGAGTATCTAACGCAATAATTAAACTGGGAGAACATGGTGCATTTTATGCGAATACCAGTGAATCTGGTTACATCCCACCATTTCGCGTTAAAGCGGTAGACTCTGTAGGAGCAGGAGACGCATTCAATGGAGCTTTAGCCGTCTCTTTATCGGAGAATAATTCCCTAGGTGAAGCAACCAGATTCGCATCTGCAGCAGGCGCATTAGCAGTCACAAAGATCGGAGCGCAAGACGCTATGCCAACTCGATCAGAAATCGAAAACCTACTATAACTTCGTCTCCCGATTCATACGTCTTACAGGTTATTTACCTGCCAACTTCCCGTATATTCTGCTCAAAGGGAATATACCAACCGTCCCGAGTACATCTAGAATAAGTATAATCCCCAAATAACGAAAAAATGTGCCGTCGTCAAAAGACATTAAATACCAGATATGTCCTAGAATCCAGGCAACTACTAGAAATGGGACAATCACGGCAAAATAATACCAAGCCTTGATCATCCAATTAGGCCGTCTTATCATGCTCAACAAAGATACGTGGGCAGACATGCCAGATAACAATATCAGCGTAAATATAATCTTCCAGGACAACTCCCTTATCTCTACAAGAGACCAAAGCGCAGATAAAAGTATTAGTAAAGCACCAGCAGACGATACAATCCCTAATATACGTATCGGTAATAACTGTCTTTTTTGACCACTAATTGAATGAGTGATACCCAAGATACTAAACGCACCAAATAGTACTGTAGTTATCAAAAGCTTTTGCTGGGTCTCACCAAAATTCCCTAAGATTAAAATTGAGATGCCGAATATCGCGCTAATTGATAAAGAAATAAACGCCGTTACAACAAATAATTTTTTCAAGTAAGATATCTCTATAATAATGTTTTCATTCTATGATAAGTAATTCATTATCTGTTGGCTAAACAACTTTCAGTCTGGTTTAGAACATTTCTATCATTATGTGGGAGCAGATATATGTCTCTTAGCACTCACAATTTTTGCCCAACTTGTGGTGCCCAATTAAAGTCCGCACCTAACGAAGGTCAAACAAATTCCTCATGTTCAGGCTGCGGGCGTATTATTTATTATGATCCGAAAGTAGCAGCCACAACCGTGATTGGTGATAACAATCAGGTGTTATTGGTAAAACGTGGAAATGAACCGGGCTATGGATTGTGGAGTCTACCTGGTGGGTACGTGGACAGAGGTGAAATAGTAGAAGAGGCTGCTGCCCGAGAAGTGTTCGAAGAGACAGGGCTCAACATCGACATAACCCGCTTAATAGGGGTATTTTCCCAAAAGGACCACCCTGTGATTGTGATAGCTTTCTCTGGAGAGCGAATTTCTGGGGAACTACAAACGAGTGATGAGACATTAGCTGTTGAGTTTTTTGATATAGATGTTTTACCAGAAATGGCTTTTCCCAGAGACCAAGAGATTATTAAATCCTGGCTAGGTACCGCATAAAAAGTAAAGCACCATTGATCTCAATGGTGCTTTACTCTGTTGCCTGACTGGGTTACCTAAGCTTTGGCTGGAAACCAATCCTGTTTCCAGGGAAAGTCCCCATTCGCGTCGTCGAATAAAGGTAATCCTTTTTCCAACCTATCGCGGTATGGGCTAGTGATCGGTTCAGCATAAGGATATATTCCACCCTCATATGCTCCCGCTCCCGTCTTGAAATGTTTTGCCTGATCCATAGTTTCTACGAATGGCATATTCATATCATAGAGCTTATCTAAGGTCTTTGGCCTAGGACCAGCCTTCGATACATGTCCATACAATTCCCTGCCAATGATACGCTCTGCCATCCAGACACAATCAATTAGCTTATCTATATCAACGCCCGTCTCTATACCCATATCTTCCATCATATGAATGATGTCTTCTGTAGGTGCCATACCCGTTGCACGACCATTTCCGCAGTAGGGGCATCCGCCATACCCGCCAATGGTCCCATCTAGTTCGAGAGTATCATCTGGACCTAGCGTAGTAATAGCTGCGTAAGCAGAAGCTATTGCCATATTTCTACCGTTGTGAAGATGAAGCCTAAAGTGATTTACTTCAGGCCAGCGCTCTTTAACCCTGTAAACACTCTCTTCAACCGCGGCCGGGTGACAATGGCTCATAGGATCTCCTAACGAGCAGCTAACCACATTTATACCAACCTCGTCCCACATAGAATGCTGTTTCTCAAGCAGAACCATCAGACTATCTACTGGAAACTCACCAAGGAAATTAGAACCCCAGCTAGCATTACAGCCGATACCTGCTTCCTTTATATTGAGCTCTTGAGCCTGGGCTATAATTTGAGGCCACCTTTCCATTTCCTGCATCTGGCTTCTGTTTGTATTCCTGCGTACGAATACATCACAGAAATGACAACTCAACCGTGGGTATTTATCTCTTTCAATAGTCAAAGGAGGCGAATAAGCTCTGGCCCTTTCTACACCCCTAGAGTTCAATGCGAGTGCCGTATAGGTCACACCTGCTTTGGGTGTAAACTTGGTGACAATTTCATCGATTCTTTCCATCTGAGGAGTCCATTTCGGACTAACAAACGAGCCCACAACTATCTGCTGCAGCCCTGTCTCAGATAAGGCGTCCAGTAACTCCACCTTGTCGTCTACACCTATGTTTGCATCTTCTATTTGCATGCCTTCCCGCATGCCTTCTTCTTTATAAAGTATCTTTGGGTATTTACTCATAAATATCTCCTATCACTACTATAGGCCCATTCGCCGGGATTGTGCTGGAATTGTATTGGCCACCAAGAGAGCTTGTCAAGGACGCTAATAGCGGCCACCTCACCTGGATTTAAACCATTAACCCCAATCCAAATATAACAAATTCTTCGTCGCGTTGACTTTAACAAGCACTCAAACAAGTGGTTATTGAAAATCGATATGCAGATTTCCTAATAAAGGGATTGCCACCTACACATGAGCAAATTACTATTTATTACATATATTTATTTTGTACTTGGAGAAGGTACATGCCGAATCAAACTATCAATGGCTACGATATGCACTACGAAGTGTTCGGTACCGGACAGCCAACAGTCATTATTCACGGGGGATTAGGTGGCGGAGAAGGAAGCGCAAATATCGTCTCGCAACATGCAAAGCAACTCTCAGAATCCTGCCAGCTAGTAGTTTTTGACCGTAGAGCAGCCGGAAAATCAAACTCTCCTTCAAGTGGATATTCCATAAAAAACTACTCCCAAGATGTATATCATTTACTAGCCCACCTCTCCATTGAGAGAGCTCATATTGTTGGCTCTTC
>VFFT01000099.1 GCA_009392775.1 SAR202 cluster bacterium
ATAAAAAAATTATCAAGGGAAGTCATACAATCCGATCTATATTCAGTAGACCCAGGCTGACATCTAATCGTCGCTTCATGTTGTTTTATGATTTTTGAGTGCACTGGCATTATTAGATCAGGATCAGCAAATATTCGCACCAATTCTTGAGTGAAAAACACAACTATTTCTTCGTGATTCCACTTCATATAATCCTGAGCATTTCCAATGGAAAGCACCGCACAATAATATCTACGATCGCTCACAATCATTTCGTCAGAATTATGGTTTGACGCAGTGATATCTGTCCTATTGAATATAGATTCTATCGGACTACCAACTACCATACAAAATTTCTCTTCCATGAGTGGACGCTTGTACCATAAATATACATTGATTATCCCTGAACTTCGAAGCTTCGATATATCACCTGATACATGTTCCAGATCAATGGCACTATTGCCCAAAACTCTAAGCAGGCTTGGATATGGCAACGCACTAACAACTATATCGCTGTTCAGCACGCGACCATTACTCAGACGGATACCGGAAACCCGATCGTCATTCCGTAGAATCGAGTCCACAGAGTTACCCAAATACAAATCACACCCTACAAAAGCCAAATAATCTTCAGAAGGCTTTCCTATGCAATTAGACAGCCCAACGGTAGGATAAAATACATTGGAGCTCCCACGCTTCCCTAACAAAGCGACTTTGATAAACATAACCCCCATAGACGCACTTATGTTATCTAAACCATCGTTAAAAACAGGCTTAACGATTACACTCCAGAATCGCTTTATGACCCTATCTGACTGGCGACATTTCTTCAACCAATCATGAAATGATTCATTCTGCATCGCATAATTCTCACGTTGGATCTTAGCCATCAGCAGTGCAAATATGATACCAATTCGTTCAACATAACTGATGAATGGAAAATGCAGAAGACTTGGGAGCAGATGAATCGGGAACAACCATTTAGTTTCTCTCAGAGACCATTTGTTCCCGCAAGTGTCCCTCATAGATATATTCAAAATATCACCAGATTCCCAGTACTGTGAGGCTTCGATTGTATCCAAAAACTCAAAAAAGTACGTGCAGCAACCTAGGACCACATGTTGACCATTATCAATAATTTCCGAGGGCGATTGGTAGTTAAACGAAAAAGAACGGCCGCCGAGAAATTTACGACTCTCAACAAGAGAAACGTGATACCCCATTTGATTGAGTTGGACTGCGCAAGAAATTCCCGACAATCCCCCTCCTAATACAATAGCCGTATTAGTTATCTCCATACTCTGCATTTGACCTTGAACCACGTTCTAGCCAGCAAAAACAGCTTTTCTGGCAGAGTAAGACTAATACGGGTAGCAAGGACATCATAACCATTACGTTCAATTCTATCTAGCAAAGCCACATAAAGATTACCCAACAACGAAGTACAAACTCTGGCATCACGTTCTAGGTAATCGAGAATGCGCATTCCATCCACAAAATAACTTCTTGCCCTGGCAATCTGATACTTCATCAACTCAGTGAATTCGTGCGTTACTTGTAGTGACTCTAATAGTTCCTCTGAATAACCAAATCGTCTCATTTCATCTGCTGGTAGATATATTCTTCCCAACTGAAAATCGTCGCGCACATCTCTACAAATATTCGTAAGTTGCATCGCCTTACCAAGGCTGATAGCGCATTCCTCAGCTCTTGCATCTTTAATGCCAAATACATGGATGCACATTAATCCCACAACCGACGCAGCTCTATAACAGTACTCCTCCAACTCACTAAAATTTTCGTATCTTGCTTTGGACAAATCCATTTCCATTCCAGACAACAAGCTATTGAAATATTCAACAGGTATATTGAACTGTGTTATCACGTCACTCAAGGCAATATAGACCGGTTCTCGGGATTCATCAAAGTCAACCATTTTTAAATTATGCCTAACACAGCGTATATGTTGCAGTTTCTCTTCAATACCAGAATCCCCATCTGCTATATCGTCACAAAGCCTACAAAAAGCATATATCGTGTATATCGCTCTTCTTTTCATGCGAGGCAATGTGAGGAAAGCATAGTAGAAATTCTTAGCCTCGTTCCGAGTAGTATTGGAACAAATGTTATATGCTTCGTTTAGATCCATAAAGGATTACACATTACCTTTCATATAGCTGCTAGCATCCCGACGCACTAGATATTTCAGCAAATTCACTAGAACGAGCCTCAAACTGTCGTACTTAGACAACTTTGGCCTATTCATTAACACCTTATATTCGCTTTGCACAATAGCCTTCAATACTGCGGCACCACCACGACTGAACAGGGCTACATCTAACCTGATAGGGCCATCCAAGTAGTCAATCAACTTATAACCCTGATTTAGATATTGATGAGCTCTGCCAGTTTCAAATTCAATTAATCTCTGAAAATTCGTATTTTCAATATTTTTATCCAGTTCATCCTCTGTATAGCCAAAATATGACATATCTTCTTGCGGTATATAAATTCTCCCTTTAAGAAAGTCCTCCTTGATATCTTGCAAAAAATTTACTAATTGCAGGCCCGTACAAGTGAAATCAGAATACTTATGTCTCAAATCATCACCATAACCGAACAAGCTTAAGAAGATGTGCCCGACTGGATTCGCCGAATATTCACAATAATTCAATAAATCCTCAAACGTCTCATACCGGCGTTGGTTTTGATCTAACCTATTAGCTACTATGAGTTTAATAAAAGGTGTGATTGGTATTTCAAATGAACGTATAGTGTCCTGTAATGCATACATAACAGGGTTAGTTGGAATGCCCGTATAACATAAAGTCAATTGTGATTCCCAATATTCTAGCAACGCTAATCGTCGCTCGGACTCAGACAGTTCCTGCCAAGGGCACTCAACATTTAGATCAGTCAAAAATGCAAAATCTGAGGAAGGTTCATCGCCGATATCATCGACCATTCTGCAATAAGCATAGATCGCATATATATGATTTCGTTTACTTTTAGGTATTAAGATAGAGGCAACAGTAAAATTCTCGTAATGAGAGGTAGCCAACTCTCTGCAAAACTTATATGACTTTTCCAGCTTTTTATCTACATTAGTCATAAGACACAATGAGTTTCAAGTTGCTCGAACACAATGCACATAGGATAACCTCTGTTTGGAATATGTGCAGGCTCCTGAAATTCTGATAATGCCTTGTGCAATGATCATATTATCTGGCCAATCCCAAAAATATTATCATTGAGTACAGCTCTGTTTATATCTGGCTAATGCCAGGAGAGGCCACACTATGCGATATAAATCATATCTAATCATAAGCCCTGAGGGTATTGAGAGATCATATTCACACCATAGCTCATCTTGTTGGATACCATACGGGGCGCAGCCAGTTCCATATCCAGGGAAACCAGTGCCAGTAAAATATGGTTCATCCCATGTGCCATCTTGTTGTTGTGTGTCCATTAAATATTGGATTCCTCTATATATAGAATCATCAGCCTTATGGCAGGATGCTATCAGACCAATTAAGGCCCAACTAGTTTGCGAAGCGGTACTCGGACCTACTCCTCTCAATGAAGGATCGGCATACGACCCGCAAGTTTCACCCCAGCCACCATCTTCATTTTGATGATCAACCAGCCATTCTGCCGCTCTAACAATGTACGGCTCGCACATATCTTCACCGATCGCCGCCAGACCAGGTAAAACACAGCCAGTTCCATATATGTAATTGACTCCCCATCTACCAAACCACGAACCATCAGGTTCTTGGTTATCCTGCACAAATTGGCAAGCTCTATTTACGTGTACATCCTCCATGCTACAACCCAAGTTTCCCAGCATCTCAAGGACGTGCCCTGTCACATCAACTGTCGGAGGGTCTATAACTTCACCAAAATCCGAAAATGTCAGATCTGATAGGTATTTACTACAATTATCCTTGTCGAACGCTGCCCAACCACCCGATCGGGATTGCAGTCCTAGTACCCAACCTAGACCTTGGCGTATAGAGTCCCTGATCTCAGAAAGCTCTAACCCGTAGCTATACGCTTTGGTCAAACCCATAATAACTAAAGCTGTGTCATCTATATCGGGATAATTATTGTTATGAAACTCAAAAGCCCAACCACCCGGAGAAACGTTGCCAGCATTCATAATCCAGTCACCGTTAATGGTGACCTGGTTAGATAATAGCCAAATTATAGATTTATAAATTACCTCCGTTTCAACATCTATTCCTGATTCTAATAAGGTCAATAAACCTAGGGCTGTATCCCAACCCGGAGAAATGCAACCTTGTACGGCCATATCCTCATTAGACTCCCAGCATAATCTGTCGACACCAGATAAACCCTTCTGCATGACTGGATCTCCCACATCAAACCCCAAGGAATACAAGGCTATGAGAGAATAAAACGTGGATGGCTGAATACCAGCCCATAAGCCATCATTTTCCTGATGCGTTAATACCCAGTTTAGCAATCGCTTTTCTGCTAATTTCCTAAATGGATGAAACGGTTGTGTTTCATATAGTCCCATT
>VFFT01000100.1 GCA_009392775.1 SAR202 cluster bacterium
AACCCAAGAAAACAAAGAAAGACGCCGAAACTACAGAAGTAGCAGAAAATTTGGTTTCCACTATGGCTGGGCGAGTACAACTGTCCAGAGGGGCCTTAAGCATTGTTTGGGAGGATGTGGAGGAGAGGGAGCACATGATATCTAGATCTGCCCTTCTGTTAGTAAATACTGGCGATGAAGTCACGGCTGGCCAAGCTCTTACTCAGGGGCCTCTGAATCCGCATGACATCTTAAATATACGTGGTAAAGACGAATTGCAGAAATACCTAGTTGATGAAGTACAGCAGGTATATCGCTCTCAAGGTGTTGCAATTCATGACAAACATATTGAGATCATTCTTCGTCAGATGTTGAGACGTGTTCAAGTGGAGTCAACGGGTGATACCGAACTGATCCCTGGTCAGATGGTAGACAAGTTTGAATTTCAAGATCGTAACGCACGGGTATTGGCTGAAGGTGGGGAACCAGCAACTGCGAAACCGATGTTACTCGGGGTCACAAGAGCTTCACTACTGACAGACAGCTTTTTGGCTGCTGCGTCATTCCAGGAAACGACTAGGGTATTGACCCAGGCAGCGGTTAGCGGTGCTCACGACTGGTTACTAGGACTTAAGGAAAACGTAATCATAGGCCGACTGATACCCGCTCAGGTGGATAGCCTTCAGATGGAAGAAGAGGCATTGCCGGAACCGGTGCTGTCGATGGTAGAGAGTAGTGCGGATGATTGGCTCGAGATAGCTAGTCAAGGATTAGGACCTATCGGTGCTTCCCCAGATGTCGGTTCAGATACCACAGGTATGATATCAGTAGTGGATGAAGAAGTGGAGACCCGGGACACCGAAGGTTCGGACGATGAAGACATTGATCTAAATGGAGATGCTGACTCTCCGAACATATTCTCACCAACTGAAGAATAAACTGTAGAAGGATAGCGCCAGAGGAGATGTATGGAAGGTATTGATCTGACCAGTGTCATAAGTAGCAAAGCCGGTACGCAGATTGACCTAAAAAATCCCATTATGATCGCCTCTGGTACCTTTGGATATGACGGATACGGGCGGGGAGTCACTCCCCAGATGCCACTTCAGGATCTTGGTGCTGTTATACCCAAAACTGTAACTAGAGTTGAGAGGGAGGGCAACCCAGAACCTAGGTGGTTCCCAACATCCTTCAGGGAAGCTAGAGATGCTAAGGATTCCATATATCTTAACTCTATTGGCCTGGCGAATCCTGGTATAGAACACGCAATGATGGTTATGGCCCCAGAGTGGGCGGCTTGGGATGCGACAGTTGTTTTAAGTATGTCGGCTGACTCAAGTCCGGAATTTGGGGAAATGGCTCGTATGACCAAAGGAGTCAATGGCTTTGATGCTATAGAGTTGAATCTGAGTTGTCCGAATATCGAGGATGGGGCTATGTTCAGCCATTCACCTATCCTTGCGAGAGCAGCTACAGAAGCGGTAAGATCCGAAACTGATCGTCCACTGTTCGTCAAACTTGCTCCGAATGTTCCTGACATTACTGAGATAGTGAGAGCCGTCGAAAATGGTGGCGCTGATGCGATTACTCTGTGCAATACTATACCGGCCATGGCCTGGGATCACGTATCAGGACGGCCTGTATTGGGTGGCATTACTGGTGGGCTATCCGGTCCTGCTCTAAAAGCCGTTGCTCTCGCCCTGGTTTACAGGGCTTCGACGGTCACAGATATTCCAATCATAGGTGTAGGTGGTATCTTCTCGGCGATTGATGTTGTCGAATTCCTGATGGCTGGAGCGGTAGCAGTGCAGGTGGGGAGCGCTAATTTGGCTAACCTGTCTGCTCCATTTCAGATTAAGGACGAGCTTCTAACATTGATGCATGAGCGGGAATGGAATTCTATTGTCGATATAAAATCTCACGCAAAAGAACAGGAACAAATGCACGTTTAGACACAAGTCTAGTTATTGCAACTGAAAATCTGTTAGGCGGCCTATTTGAAACCTGTGTCAGATCGAAATGAGATTGGCTTTAGAGGGACTCTTTGATATCTCCAACATCCCATTATTCTCTGATATGCACAGGTTATCACCATACGTTATATCTCCAGATAGGATCCTTTTGGAGATAGGATTTTCTAAATGTCTTTGTAAAGATCTCCGCAGTGGGCGTGCCCCATAGACAGGATCAAATCCATCTGTCGCTAACCATTGCTGTGCTCCTGGAGTCAGTTCAAAGGAGATTCCTAGGTCATCGAGGCGATTCTGAAGGTCATATGTCATCAACTCGACGATTTGCACTATATCTTCTTGGGAAAGAGGATGGAACGTTATAGTGTCTTCTATACGGTTTAAGAATTCTGGTCGGAAGGTTTTCTTTAACGCGTCATTCACAGACTCTCTCAGTCTGGTTTGTTCAGACTCGGAATCATGGTCGTCGGAGCGAAATCCGAATCGCTGCCGCCCGTAGTCGGATGTCCCGAGGTTACTTGTCATAATGATTAGTGTATTGCGAAAATCGATGGTACGTCCGTGACCATCAGTAAGTCTTCCGTCGTCAAGAACCTGCAAAAGTAGATTCAAGACATCTGGATGGGCTTTTTCAATTTCATCGAACAGAATAACGCGATATGGACGTCGTCGCACTGCTTCTGTCAGTTGGCCGCTCTCCTCATAGCCGACGTAACCTGGTGGGGACCCAATAAGCCTTGAGACAGTATGTTTCTCCATGTATTCGGACATGTCTACCCTGAGGAGATTAGTGTCATTGTCGAATAGGAAACCGGCTAAAGCTTTACTGAGCTCGGTTTTGCCAACACCAGTTGGTCCGAGGAAAATGAAACTGCCCATAGGTCGTCTTGGGTCGCTTAGACCAGAGCGCGATCTTCGTATTGCTTCAGATACCGCTGAGATAGCTTCGGTTTGCCCTACCACGCGTTGTTGAAGAAATGCTTCCATATTGATCAGTCTCTGACTCTCATTCTGCATAAGTTTTCCTGCTGGAATACCAGTCCAATTGGAAACCAATTCAGCAATGTCGGTATCCGTGACGATCAAATCTGTTTTCGGTTCGTAACTAAGACGCTTAGTTTCCTGCGAGTATTCCGTTTCTAGAGCTAGGCGCTCCATTTTGAGATTGGCCGCTGTTTCATAGTCGGCTCTTTCGGCAGATGAGGCTTCCTGGTCTGAAATATGGGCCATACGGCGCTTTAGAGATTGGAGCGGTCCAGGGGGCGTCTCAACGTCTATCCGAATCTTACTGGCGGCCTCGTCTATAAAGTCGATGGCTTTGTCCGGGAGTTGTCTATCAGTTATGTAGCGGTCACTAAGACGAGCTGCAGCTGATAAGGCCGAATCATCTATGGCAACCTTGTGATGAGCTTCGTACCTGGGCCTGAGAGCTTTTAAAATCTCAATTGTATCGTCTACAGTAGGTTCTTCGAGGTAGACAGGTTGAAATCGGCGTTCAAGCGCGGAGTCTTTCTCAATGTGTTGACGATATTCATCCAGGGTAGTGGCGCCGATAGCTTGTAGTTCTCCTCTCGCTAAGGCGGGTTTGAGGAGATTGCTGGCATCTATGCCACCTTCAGCTGCCCCCGCGCCTACCATTGTGTGAATTTCATCCAGAAAAAGGATGATTTCTCTCTGTGCTTGCGAGACTTCGTCCATGACTGATTTCAGGCGTTCTTCAAACTCACCTCGAAATTTGGACCCGGCCACAAGTGCGCCCATATCAAGGGCTATAACTTTGCGTCCTTTCAGGCCAGTGGGTACGTCTCCAGAGTTTATGAGTGAAGCCAGTCCTTCGGCGATGGATGTTTTGCCGACACCCGCCTCGCCGATGATTACCGGGTTGTTTTTCTTTCTACGAGTAAGGGTTTGCATCACCTGCCTGATTTCGTGATCACGGCCAATTACTGGATCGAGTTTGCCGTCTTGGGCTAATTGGGTTAAGTCGATACTATACTTTTCTAGAGCTCTGTATTTGCTTTCTGCCCTGGGATCATCAACGCGGTGGCTACCCCTTATTTTAAGTAAAGCCTGATATATCATGTCCGAATTAATACCAAATTCGGTGAAGATGGTGTGAGTCTCTCCTTGGGATTCCATGGCGGCAGCAATGAATAAGTGATCCACACTGATGAATTGATCATTTAAGCGTCTTGATTCTTCCTTCGCGTTCTCTAATAATCGCTGTACTCTGGGGGTGGCGTAAATCTGCTGTGAACCTTGCACTACCTTTGGGGATTCTTCGAGAGACGAGTGCAGGCGGGTTTTCATAGCTTCTGGAGAAACACCTAGTTCTTCTAGAATCTTAACCGGAACGCCAGCTTCTATGGAGATCAGTGCCAGTAGCATATGCTCGCAGTCCCATTGTGTATGTTGATAATTGTGGACGAGTTCTTGAGACCGGCTGATAACTTGCTGGGCTTGTTCGGTAAAATTATCGGGACGTAGCACCATATCTATTCTCCTGATACACCGATTTATATGCGTCTTCTACGTCGTGTCGTATTGGGTTGACTGACACGGAGCAGCTTGGTTTCTAATGCCTGTACTTGAAGTTCCAGTTCTTCAATCCGTTCCACCAGTTTTAATGCGACTTCCGCACCGGCTAAGTTCATTCCCATGTCTTCGGTGAATGTCTTGATTCGCCTTAATCGTTCAATGTCTGCCTGTGAATATAAGCGCTGGCGCCCTACTGATCTTGATGGCCAAATAAGCCCGACCCGTTCATAGTAACGTAGAGTTTGGGCGTGGACCCCCACCATGCGGGCCGCGATGCTGATAACGAAACATGGGTCCTGTTGGAATTGGCCTGGTGATACCATAGCTTTAATCGTCCTCTGAAGTCCTAATGGATCGTAAGTTTTGGTATAGCTCTATTTCTGACAATGTGGGAGACTCGGAAAACTTGGCACTGACGGTTACGTACATATCCCCGTGTGTGGTTGAATCTTTCAACGACGGCATTCCGTGGCCGTCAATGCGGAATGTATGGTCATTCTGAGTGAGAGGAGGAATGTCCAATGAGATAGTGTCTAGGAATGTAGATACCGAAATTGTTCCTCCTAATACCAATTGGTCGGGGTAAGCGTAGGCTCTCATATGTAGATCATCATTTTCTCTACGAAAAGTAGGATGCTCCGATATGCCTATGATAAGAAAGAAAGCGTCATTAGCCCCGTCTAAACCTCTGATGTGGATCTTTGAACCGTTAGCCACCCCAGGCGGTATTTTAGCCTCTATCCGTTTTTCATTCAGCAATCTCAAGGTGCGAGTCGTACCCGAAAAAGCCTCTTGCAATGTAATTTCTATTGGATATTCTTTCGGTTCAATTACAGGTTCTGGTTCTGGGTTGGTATGTTCTCGAAAAGAAGAGCCGGTTCTGTTATGGGCCCCCCCAAACATGGACCATGGGTCAAAACTGAATCCGGATCCCGTATTGAAGTCTGAAAAATGTTGTTCATTGTACTGAGCCCTATTTTTCCACTGCTCCCCATATCGGTCGTACTGGCGTCGGTTATCTGAATTGGAGAGTACGCTGTATGCTTCATTGACATTCTTGAATGATTCTTCAGCTGAACTATCTCCGGGGTTGACGTCCGGATGATACTTTCGGGCTAGTCGACGATATGCCTGGCGAATTGTCTTGTCGTCGGCTGTCTTATGTATTCCTAGCACATTGTAATAATCCGGCATGCAAGTTGTCCTTTAATTGATATACACAGATTAGCATATATTACGGGTATAAATCAAGAAAACCACTAAATTAGTATAAGGAAACTTGACAAGTACGACTCAAGTCTATAGGGTAGTGTTATGGCGAAGCAACAACGAATATTTATCGGAGGAAGATATGAACGGGATAGCATTGTGGGATCCATTTGCTCGTGGGGCGGATAGACTGAGGGTACCGGTGGAAGGGGAATATCAGGGGAAATTTTCAGAAGGCCTGTTCCCTGCACAGCTTGGTATTCCAGTGAAAATTTACAATGAAGCGGATCGCATCGTGGTTCAAGCGGTGGTTCCAGGGGTGTCTAAATCAGACATAAGTGTGACTGTTTCGGAAAGATTAGTGAATATTGAGGTGTCTAAAACAAGACATGACTCTGAAGGGACGGAGAAGGGGTCGATGAATGAGCCCGTGGATGTTTTGACGAGGCGTAGCTTTAGACTTAGGGAAGATGTGGAAGCAGATAAGTCTGAATCAAGGCTGGAAAATGGCATTTTGGAGGTCTGCCTAGCGAAGTCTGCTAAGTCTCAGCCTACGAAGTTAAAAATAATGGGATAGTATTTAAAGTAGTCCGACGGACTGGTCTGGTAGCCTGAATCTTGAGAGTTACCTCGATTGGTGCTAAAATCCTCTACGCTGTCGATTCGATGGCGGGTGAGGGATCCCCAGTAGCTCAGCGGTAGAGCAATCGGCTGTTAACCGATCGGTCGTTGGTTCGAGTCCAACCTGGGGAGCCAGTTTGGGTAATCCAAAACAGAAAACACCCCTTTGGGATAGAAGGGGTGTTTTTTTGCTTTATGCCGGATGTAAGTTTTACTAGAAGGTGGACGTGTTGAGTTCTAATATAGTTGATAATGGGGAAGTTCGGTCAGGAAGAGGCCTAATTCTGTCATGTATGTCGATAGGCCACGCGGTGTGTCATACATTTGATCTGGGGATACCGCTTTTGCTAACAGCAATAAGTAGCTCTATGGGATTGAGCACCGTTCATACTGCTGGACTTTTAGCGATGCGCCACGCGGGGTCAAGTGTGAGTAGTTTGGCTGGAGGGCCAATAGTAGATATGCTGAAGCCATATTGGGGTAAGATATTGGTGGCATGCATGCTAGGCCACATAATAGCGTTCGGTGCTGCTGGTCTGTCTACTAACTACATGGTGCTTATCGCCGTCTTTTTTATTATTTCTATGCCTGGAGATTTATGGCATTTGCCGTCTGCAGCCTCCATTTCGCAGCTTTTTCCTGACAAACGTGGTTTTGCGATGTCCATCCACGGTTTCGGCTCTAATTTAGGCAATTTGATAGGGCCTGTCTTCGCCGGAGGTTTGTTGGCCGTTAACTTCCTAGATTGGAATGATGTGTTTTTGATATATGCTGGTATCGCCATAGTGGCGGCAGTGTTTGTCTGGATTTCTTTGCGTGCTGTGGGATCTGGTACCTCTACGGAGCGCCCAGAGGATATACTTAGGAGATTTAACAACGCCTTTCGCCTTCTTCGTAATCCCGTTATCGCACTTTTAATATTTGCAGCGTTGTTGCGAGGGATAGGGCTAACCGCATTATTCGATTGGACACCATTCTACTTGCGTGAAACTTTAGAGTTTAGCGTAGGGATATCTGGGTTGTATTTCGCACTGCTCACGGGCATGGGTATAGTTTCAGCCCCGCTCATGGGGATTATTTCGGATAGGTTGGGTCGGAATGCTGTTTTAATACCTGGGTTGCTGTTGTCGGCCATGTTTACGTTCCTAGTAGTTGTGGTGCATGGCCAGGTTAGCCTCCTTTTTGTTATGTTGGGTATTGGGTTGTTCAGCTTTGCTTTGCATCAGATCATACAGGCCGCAGTCCTTGACGTAGTCGGAGAAGGAAATGAGGCAACTGCCATAGGGCTCCTTTTCGGCATCAATGGGACAATTGGCATTGGTACGCCGTTTATTGCCTCCTTGATCATTGAGCATATGGGTGGGTATGGAAGTATTTTCTATTATGCAGGCGGGTTGAGCGCGGCAAGTGCGGTCGCAGTAATTGCGACTAAATTCACCGGCCGCGGAAATAACAGTATGTCTCGAGTAACGGCGTAGCCTATTGCTTGCCTGGATGGTATTCTGGAAGTATGTTTACGTTTCCTAATCCCGTGAATGAAGTGGTTGCTCGTACCGTTGCGGGTTTCGTTCTGGTAACAGCTATTGTCTATGTTACTACCAGTTCTTTCTGGGTGCTCGTGTTCCTTTTATCTGGGTTTTTAGTCAGGGTCGCTAGCGGTCCACGTTATAGCCCTACCGCATGGGTTGCGATCCATGTGATCGTCCCACGCTTACCTTTCGGCGACAAACCAGTTGCAGGACCTCCGAAGAGATTTGCTCAGGGAATCGGTGTCTTTATGGTGAGCGGTGCTGCTCTAGTATATTTGTGGGGATTCGAGTTGTATGCCAGTGGGTTAGTTGGGGTATTAATAGTGTTTGCGGCCTTGGAGTGTATTTTTGGATTTTGCGCGGGATGTCACATATTCAGAGTATTGATGCGTCTTCGAATTATACCGGAATCCATCTGTATTGAATGTAATCTAATTGGTAAGGAAAATAATCGATGAAGCGCGTTGGGAGCAGGGATAACGGAATAGTTACCAAGACCCACTTCCTTGTTCATGGATTACTTTGGATCAGTATTGTATGTATTATGGTTGGTGCACCAAGTTGTGTTAGTAAGGATGGACAAGATGGGATGCGTGCTAGCAAAGCAATCGGGTCGGGAACCGATGCAGATAACTGGCAAGCAACGTCAAAATATAAACCGGTATATTCAATTACCCTTGGTAGTGGAGAGGTTGTCACACAAGCAGATTACCTGGCCAAGCAGCAACCATTGTTTCTGTTCTTTTTCAGCCCCAATTGAAGGAGTTGTGTTTCTGAGTTGCAGGAACTTAAGGTAATTCATTCTGAGTTTATCGGTTTGGTTGACATAATCGCTGTAGATATTACTCCAACCGTTTCCCTAGATGAGTTAGTAAACTTCGGTGAAACACAGGACTATCCCTGGCTAATGGGGCGGACCTCGAGAGATACTTTGCAGGATCTGGAAGTCTTCACTCAGTCGACAAAGATTGGGATTGAGGCCGACGGGACACTAGCTTATCGGGAAGTAATGGGCGGTGGTAATGTTTCTGTTTGGCGGGAAGCGTTTACGCAATTATCGCAGCAGGGATGAAGAAGGTATTGTAGATAAGGATCGTCTGAGGATAAATTGAAAATATGCCTGGGGATCAGTCTT
>VFFT01000101.1 GCA_009392775.1 SAR202 cluster bacterium
GTTGAGTATTGAATCACGGAGCGTTGCTTCGTAAGCAGTCGAACGATGATCAGGAATTAGTTTTGGAGATCGGGAGGGACTATGCTTCTTCTAGACTCGAAGAGCAAGATAAAGTTATGTTAGCGTTTGCTGAAAAGCTTACCTTTAATCACACAGAGATGGATAAAGATGATATCGAGTCATTGAAAGCAGTCGGGTTTAGTGACGAGAATATTCTGGACATAATTGCATCTGTGGCTTACAGGAATTTTAGCAACCGTTTGAACATAGCAATTGGTTTAGATGAAGATGTTACTGAGGGCGATCAGGATTTGCTGAATATAGCAAAATCGGGACATTCAATGAGTATGGTATAAAGGGGCAACGAGTTACAGAGAATATGAGCAGAGGCCTCCGAAATCGGAGGCCTCTGCTCATAGGATAAGGAAAATATAATGAACATCAGCAATTGTACTAATGAATTTATCTTTACCTAGGGTTCATTACGCCTGGATAATAATTGCTCTATCTATCCTTCTATATCTAAGTGGGGGATCCATTACTAATGCTTTTGGGGTAGTAATATTACCGCTTCAAGCAGAAATGGGATGGAGTCAAGGATCTATTACATTGGCTTATGGTATAGCCATGCTATTAAGTGCTGTCGTATCTCCATATTTAGGTATGGCAACTGATAGGTATGGGAGTCGATCGGTTTTATTTGTAGCCGTGCTCTGTTTTTTCATTGGGACTGCTCTGTCTGCCATGGCGTCAGAGGTATGGCAGATTTATATCTCATATGGAATTTTCCTAGGAATAACCCAGAGTTGTTTAAATGTAACTTTAATAACAACAGCAACATATTGGTTTAGGGAGAAGTTGGGTCTCGGTATTGGATTGCTACAGTTTGCCCAAGGGATAGGACCCGCAGGCACGACTATGCTGATCGGCTTATTACTAGCCGTGTTTGATTGGAGGTTTGCCTTTTGGACCTTGTGTATTGGTTGTACGTTAGCAATGAGTACTATGGTTATGTTCTTGAGAACCAGGCCGTCGGATATAGGCAAAGAACCATACGGTGGATCAAATGATACGATTGCGACAAGGCAATTCTCCAGAGAAGTCAATAAGCTTAGAGACAAAGTACGGGCTGCTTCGATCCAGTCGACATCGTCATTCTGGAAACTGGTTATAGTCCATTATTTGGGCTGCTTATCACACGCGATAGTAATTGTTTACATCATCCCGATAGCTGTTTTGGCTGGCGTGGACCCAGTAGCTGCTGCGGGAGTACTAAGTACTCTAGCGTTGGTTAGTGGCTTTACTAGATTTTTAACACCTATTATCGCTGAGAGATGGGGTGCTAAAGAGACAATGGCCATTATGTATGTACTGCAGGGTATTCCAATTCTAATGTTATTTTGGACTAATGATACTTGGGCGTTCTATGCTTTTGCGGTTCTGTTTGGGATAGGGTACGGTGGCGAAGGTTCCGCATTTCCAATAATTAACAGGAGATACTTTGGGGAAGGTTCGTTAGGTAGGTCATTTGGGTGGCAACTGTGTGGTGCCCAAATTGGTATGGCTACCGGCGGTTGGATTGGCGGCATCCTGTTTAGCGTATTCGGAGATTACATTATCACTATCGGCATTTCGGTTGGAGCTAGCCTGTTAGGGGCTGTCGTAATAATGACTATGGATAATACGGATCGTGTGCTCATAGAAGAATGGGAACTTAAACTTCCTCAGTACGCCAGATCTGAAGCGCTGCTATCTGGGACGTCCTAGGAGTTGCCCCATCGTAACGCAATTGGTGAATACTGCTCAGCAAGATTCAATAGACTTTTTCGTATCTGGTTGGACAATGGAGGTACTGGATGCCTACACACGTCGGATTTGATCACTCCTCCTTCTTTCATGATAGTCTTGGCAGCTCTGAATCCGCATTGTTTGTTTTCGTAGTTTATTAGGGGCAGGATTTTGTTATATTCGGTTGCGGCTTCGAGGTGGTCTCCTGACAAATACGATGACACTATAGGTTTGATCAAATCGGGAATCATCGATGATGGCATGTTCCCAGTTGCTCCAGCTTCTAGATCTGCAATAAGGGTTATAGCTTCTTCTCCGTCAAAAGGTCCTTTTATAAAGCTCCCTCCGCTTTCAATAAGCTGACGTAATTTAGACGACGCTTGGGGGGACTCTATCTTGAAGCAGGTGACGTGTTCTAGTTCCGTAGCCATCTTTAATAGTAGATCCACTGGCAGATCTATTCCTGATATGGGTGCATCTTGTACCATTATCGGTATTCCTACGTTTGATACTGCAGCAAATTGTTGAAATATTTGATCGGGAGAGCCACGTAAAGAAGCTCCATGGTAGGGAGGCATCATCATCACCATTTCTGCTCCTAGGGATCGAGCTTCTTCTGCGCGTTTGACTGCGATATCAGTTGAGAAGTGGCTGATGGTAACGATAGTTGGTATGCGGCCTTCAACGTGACGCAGGCATAATTCAGTAAGGACTTTCCGTTCCTCATCCGACAACAGAAATTGTTCGGAGTAATTAGCCAGTATGCATACTCCATCCACTCCCTGGTCTACGATGCAATCCATAACCCGTTTCATGCCCTCAAGATCAAGTGCGCCCGATTCAGTGAATGGGGTCGGGGCTACGGGCCAAACTCCTTCATATTGTGACATATATAACCTATAGTAGTTCTGATATTCTTTATTCTACTGGGTGCTGGGGCAACTATATCACTACAGCATCTGATGATGCTAATGCGGTATTATAAAAAATATAATGAAGGTTATCTAATCTGATGTATGGGTACGTATTTGGTGACAAGGAATATATGAACAATACAAAAAAAATATCAATATTGATTGCAGTTTTGTTGCTGTGGATGGCTAGTCTTTATATTGCTATCCAGTTCGGAATCTCTCAAGGGCATAGCAAGGCTGAGAAGGATCAAATAATCATAGAAACCCGAAAATCGTTAGCGGTGTGCGAAGACGCTTTAAAACGTAGAACTGGTTACGAGGCTGGATTTATGAAAGGTGAATTCCTTCGCACTCAAGAAATGGTAGCCTGGGTTGCGCAAAGCCTTGAAGAAGCGAAACAGGACATAGAAAAACACTGTTGACGCCACTTACATTAGTCATCTTAATTAGCAAAATGTTAATGGGAGATTCGAGAGAGGAATACAATCATGAGAGCAATGGTTCTAAAAGGTTTTAATGAGCCGCTGATTGAAGAGTCAGTGCCGGACCCTACGTTCGAACAAGACGAAATAATAATTAAAGTCCAAGCTAACGGGCTATGTGCTACGGACCTCAAAATCCATACAGGGGCTGTTCCAACGGTATCTTTACCGCATGTTCAGGGACACGAAGTTTCGGGCGAAGTATTATCTGTCGGAGCTAAGGTCCCCAACCTATCTGCAGGAGATAGAGTTACAGTTTATCCAACGAGGAGTTGTGGATTTTGTAATTATTGTCGACTAGGTTTGGAAAACTATTGCTCTGATGCTCCGCGCACTGGCTTTGAATTGGATGGTGGATTTAGTGAATATATGAAAGTGCTAGGACGAAATGCGGTTAAAATATCTAGCGATGTTCCTTTTGAGTTGGCTGCGATAATACCTGATGCTATGGCAACTGCGTATCACTCCCTAGTACAGAAAGCCAAGACACAAGTTGGTGAAACTGTGGTCGTAATAGGATTAGGTGGGCTAGGCATCCATACTGTTCAGCTAGCGTCTGTATTGGGAGCCCGGGTTATAGCTGTTGATGTAGTCACCGAGAAAATTACTGCCGCACAACGTTACGGAGCCGATGAAGTGATTAATGCTGCTAGTGAGGACACTGTGACTCGGGTAATGGAATTGACCGGAGGGGCGGGGGCTGATGTAGTTGTTGAAGGGGTCGGCGGTGAAGTAGTTCCTAGGGTGTTGGATGATTGCTTCAAGATACTGAGATTAGGTGGTAGATTGGTGGTCATGGGATATGCGTATGGGAAAGACCTGACTGTCGATACAGCACAGTTAATATATGGACAGTGGAACGTTATAGGAACTAGAGCATCTACTCTTCAAGATGTAGTCGAAACGGTAAAGCTAGTAGAACAAGGGCTTTTGAAGCCAGTGGTATCCAAGACATTTAATCTGGTGGAGGCTAATGATGCTTTGCAGATGTTGCAAGACTCTCCTCCGTTGGGCAGGATAGTTTTAACGCCGTTCTAATCTACTGTTAGTTGAATTTTATTACTTGGGTAGGAGAATATGTCTGAATGGAAACTTTAAATCTCAGAACTGCTGTCGGTGATTATGGTCATACGCTGCCATTGAAAGACGGATCAATAGTTTCATCAAGCTTTGTCTTAGACCATAAACAAATTTCTCCTGTCATTAGTATATTTCGTAGAATGGTTAGGGGGCTTGAGTTTGATGTGTCAGAGATGGCTCTATCGACGTACTTATGCGCTAAAGCGCATGGTAAGCCATTCACTGCAATACCAGTGTTTCTTACTCGAAGCTTTTACCATGCCGGCTTGGTATATAACCGTAATTCTGGTATTAAATCGGTCTCAGATTTATCTGGTAAGCGTATCGGAGTTAGAGGGTACACTGTGACTCCAGGAGTATGGACAAGAGCTATACTCGAAACAGTATATGGGGTTGATCTGGATTCGGTAACGTGGGTTCTTTCAGGGGATGAGCACGTTGCTGAGTATGTGCCTCCTTCTAACGTTATAAGTTCTTCCAATAGCAATTTGATGGATATGTTAGTTACAGGAGAGATTGATGCTGCGATAGGGGCTGGAAAACCAGGGAATCCAGATATACAGCCTCTTTTTCATGATCCTGAACAAGCGGACAGGGGCTGGTTTCAGGATACGGGACTGTATCCAATAAGTCATATGCTAGTGATCAGAGATGAAATCTTGCAAGACAATCCGTGGTTATCAGGACAGTTGTTTGATTTATTTGCGCAGGCAAAGAACGAATACCTTGCTTTTTTGGACAATGGAAATGAACTGAGTCCACAGGACCATGAGATACTAAAGTTTAAAGATATTGTTGGTGGGGATCCCATACCTTACGGGGTTGAAAGCTCTCGAAATACATTGGAAGCCTTTATAGGGTTTAATGTCCGGCAGGGTGTGATACCACAACCAGTTTCGGTAGACAGTCTGTTTGGCAAGTAGGTCATGTGTGGCATGCGATTTTGTAGAAACAAGTTTATTCTTTAGGTAGTTATGATTAATGTCTTGTAAGTATTCGATAATTATTGGAACCATTTTAGGAATGACAAGCGTGATAATGGGAGCTTTTGGTGCACACTACCTGGAATCCTTTTTAGATTCTGATGCGATTAAGGTTTTTGAGACAGGAGCGCGGTTTCAAATGTACCATGCTTTGTTGTTGATAATAGTTGGCCTTATGCAACACAGTTGGCCATCGCGTGTATCGGTTTTTGCTACCATATTCATCTCAGTAGGAATACTTATATTTTCTGGAAGTTTGTACGTGATTGCACTATCGGGAATAAGTATGATCGGGGCTATTACCCCAGTTGGTGGGCTTAGTTTGATAATCGGCTGGGCTCTATTGATTTTATCGGCTGTTCTCTTAGTAAAGAGTAAGCCTGTAGTTTGAAATTCGAGATTTTATAATGAGAGAGGACATGCATGTTAATTGTAGATTCACAGGTGCATATTTGGTCCCAGGGTTTGCCAGGCAATAAGGCTCACCGACAGATCACTTCCTATTCTGTTGATGATTTGTTGTCCGAAATGGATGAAGGAGGAGTTGATGCTGCGGTAATACATCCACCTGCTTGGGATCCAAACTCAAATGAAATAGCTATCAAGGCGGCTATGAAATTTCCTGCCAGGCTAGCGATACTCGGTAATTTCCCGCTTGATCAGGAGAGCAGTAAAGATCTAGTTGATACTTGGAACAATCAGACGGGAATGCTAGGGTTAAGGTTTTCATTAAACCAGCCTCACCAGAACACATGGCCAACGGATGGGACTATGGATTGGTTGTGGCCAGCGGCCGACAAAGCCGGACTGCCTGTTGGTTTAGCCGCAGCAAACTTTATGCCTGTAGTTGGACGAGTAGCCGAGCAATATCCCAACCTTAAATTAATCGTTGATCATATGGGTCGTGGATCAGGTCTTGTAGACGATGCGGCGTGGGAAACTTTGCCTCAGTTACTAGATTTGGCTAGATTCCCCAATGTTGCTGTTAAAGCAAGTGGTGCTCCAAGTTATTCTAGTCAATCATATCCATATCAGAATATTCATGACCATATTCATAAAATATACGACGCATTTGGTCCTGATAGGATGTTTTGGGGAACTGATATAACTCGTATGCCTTGTTCTTGGAAAGAGTGTGTAACTTTGTTTACAGAGGAATTAACTTGGTTGACTGATAGTGACAAAGAGCTAATCATGGGCCGCGCCTTGTGTAAATGGATAGGCTGGGATGTGGGGATGTAATGGGGTTTCAAGGGATATGCATTCCTGTTTAAGAAATAGAAAGGGGTTTTCTAATAAGTTATTCTAACTCCTTTGAATATCTATTCGAAGGAATAGGGAGGCCTAGATTACCTCTGAGAGTGTTGGCTTGGTAAGCTTCTCTAAATAAACCTCTTTCTTTGAGTTCTGGTAAAACTAGGTTGACGAAGTCGTTAAATCCATCTGGTAACACAGCCGCATTTAACATGTATCCGTCACAGGCTCCCGTTAGAAACCATTCTTGCATCGTATCTGCTACTTGCGTGGGTGTTCCAAAAAATGCGGGTTTGGGTGTTGTGGTCTTTAATGCTAATTCTCGCAGGGTAAGATGTTCTTCCATGGCTAGTTTTTTCAATCGGTCCGTTGCACTTTCCCACCCATTTCTAGCAAAGTCGCCTAATTCCGGAAATGGTTCATCAAGGTTATATGAGCTGAAATCCATATCGTTAAAATATCTCCCAAGGTAATTGACTGCGTCTTCTATATCCACTAGGTTAGTTATCTCCTGGTACTTGGACTCGGCAATAATTGGGGTATCCCCTATTACTGGGGCACAGCCCGGCAATATTAGAATATCATCCGGACTTCGGCCGTGAGATACCGCCCTGCTTTTCACGTCTTGATAGAATAACCTAGCATCTTCTATTGATGCTTGTCCTGTGAAGATTACGTCCGCATGTTTCGAAGCAAATTCTTTGCCGGCTTCCGATGAACCAGCTTGTATCAGCAATGGACGTCCCTGTTGCGATCTCGATATATTTAAAGGTCCCTGAACTGAATAATGTTTTCCCATGTGATTTAATCGGTGCATTTTTGATCTGTCAAAAAACACCCCTTCTTCTTTGCTTCTTATAAAAGCGTCATCTTCCCAGGAATCCCAGAGACCCTTTGTAACTTCAAGGTACTCATCAGCTATCTCGTAACGCAGATCGTGTTTAGGATGTTCAGGTTTGCTGTAATTCAGAGCAGAACCTTCTAAAGGAGACGTGACTATATTCCAGCCGGCTCTACCATTGCTGATATGGTCTATGGATGCGAATTGTCTAGCTACTGTGAATGGTTCGCTGT
>VFFT01000102.1 GCA_009392775.1 SAR202 cluster bacterium
ATATGCCTTATGAAATTGCTAAACAAACTCTCATGGAATGCCCTGGCATTGGTCCCAAAATAGCCGACTGCATATTAGTTTTTTCACTGGAGAAAATGGAAGCCTTCCCAATTGATGTCTGGGTGCGACGGGCTCTAGGTGACTGGTATTTTCCTGATCAGAAAACGCCAAGCAACCAAGTATTACAGTCATGGGCACAAAACTACTTCGGTGCTTACG
The DNA here is from genome assembly GCA_009392775.1 of SAR202 cluster bacterium. The sequence goes on from VFFT01000102.1 coordinate 220, forward strand.
GGGGATACGCCCAACAATACTTATTTCACGGTAGACGCCTACAAAAATAACGTGACTACAAAGATTATTCAGTGGAATACAATACCAGCATATCGAACCCCAAATAGCCTACGGTTTCAATAACAATTTTCCAAAAAAGTTAGTACTCTCCATCTCTTCGTGCGCTAATTTAGCTTCTTCAAGTGGAAAAACCTTATGAATCACAGGGTTTATAACCCCTTTATTCAGCATGGCCACGATCTCTTTCATATCTTGGTTTGTACCCATAAAACCACCGTATATTTCTATTTGCTTGCTAAATAAAAGCCCGAGATGAAGTTCAGCCCGAAGACCCGTAGTAGCTCCGCAAATAGTGTACCTACCACCCTGCTTTAAAGAACTAAACGCTGCTTTGAAAAAATCTGCACCAACATGGTCCACTAGAAGATCAACGCCTTGTCCATCCGTAAGAGATTTAACAGATTCCGCAATGTCTATCTCGTGGTAATTGATGACTTCATCCGCTCCCAATAAAAGAGCCTGTTTAACTTTCTCAGGTGTACTAGTTGTAGCTATAACACGGGCTCCGACTACTTGTTTAGCTACCTGTACTGCTGCCGTGCCAACACCTGCCGAAGCGGAAAGCACTAAAACAGTTTCCCAAGGTTTAAGTTGTGCTCGACGGACCATCATATTCCATACAGGCAAGTAGGTTGTAGGCACTGCTGCGGCCTGTTCATACGAGACATTATCGGTCAACACATGAACATTGACAGCAGGAACAGACACATACTCAGCATAACTACCGTCTATCGCTGTACCCATGAATTGTGGCGCAGCAGGCGCACTTGGAGAAGTTCCTCCTAATAGATTCACGTCGATTAATGGATTGACAACTACTCTGTCGCCCACACTAACCCCTGTCACCTTTTCTCCCAATTCAACGACGTCACCGGAGCAATCACCACCTAAGATCAAAGGGGGTGGGAATTCTCTACTAAGACCTCTGCCGCCTTCACGAGTGTATAGGTCCAATCTATTTAAAGCTGCTGCTCTCACCCTGATTTTTACTTCTGTTGGGCGAACGATAGGTTCCGGCCTGTCGCCATAAACCAATACGTCCCGGTCTCCATGGGACTCTATGTATACAGCTTTCATATTTCTACTACTCCACGTTTATTAATTGTATGTACTAAATAAGTTACACGTCATGTTAAGATCGGTTTTCGATACAGTCATTACACAAAAACACGATAGCTAATGCCTCAGGATGGCTTGCTAATTGACCACAAATCGATGCGGTACTATCTACACTCCATGGGTAATGAAATTTACCTCCACACATCTGACATGAGGTTTCGTGTATTCCATCTAAACTAACGCTACATATAACACACACCTCAAGGTCAGCCTCATTATCTTCATTCGTCATGGGGACTCACTTGACTCATCCAAAACTCAACGAAGGAACGCTCATCATGTTCTGAAGCAATTTCTCCATCCAGTCTCTTTAACAGCAATACCCTCAGGATGTAACCAATATCTGGGCCATTATCTAATCCCATATCTCGCAAATCCGAACCATTGAGCATAGTTTGAGTGTCCTTGATGCGAGAAATATAACGCAGTAGCACTCCCCAAAGGGTATCCGACTCAGTAATTTCCAAATACCCTAAAATTGCATCATCTCCAATATTTTCCAATAAAATAAATATCTCTGAATTAGTTATATTAGATTTAGTCAGATTATCACTACGCGATTCAATTAACCCAACGTCATTCACAACTTTAGACCAGTCTCGTGGCATATTGAGCTTCTTGATAAATGATGCACGATCATTGTCTGACAGGTTACAAGAAATGGATACTAGAGGACCGAAGGTGCTTCTTTGCTGCAAGCTACCAAGAATATTCGATCTTTCCTCCGCAGCAACTGGGTTGCCGAACTTAAGACATTCCATAACCGATGTAAGTACACCTAGGTCGCATAATCGCTGTAATACCAGATATGAGTTGGTTTCATAAAATATTCTCTCAAATTCATGACGAACTCTATCCGCACTCAGCAAATCAATACTATGATCCTGCACTGCAGAAGCGAACAATTCTTCGGTCGATGAATCCATGGTAAATCCAAATCTCTGCTCATAACGTACTGCCCTGAACAGTCTAGTAGGATCATCAGTAAAACTATCTTTATGAAGAATCTTTATTGTCCCTGTGGCTAAATCGTCTAAGCCATTGCAGATATCCATTACAGAAGGGTTATCTTCCCACAGAGGAAGTGCCAGAGCGTTGATAGTAAAATCACGACGCTGCAAGTCTTCCAACATAGGTCCCATCTCCACAATTGGCAATTCTCCTGGATGCAGATATTTCTCAGTTCTAGCGGATGCCAAATCAACCCTAACATCGTTAAGTACTAAAGTAGCTGTATGGAAACGGTTATGGGTAATAACTTCAGCTCCCATATCATCAGCAAGATTGCTAGCTAAATCTATAGCATCACCTGCTACAGCAAAATCCAGGTCAGTAATAGGATAACCAAGCAGTGCATCTCGAATAGCCCCTCCGACCAAATACAATGGGAGTCTTTGATGGCGAGACCGATGGAGCAATTCTTGAAAAAACCGCAGGTACGATCCTGTGAGACTTCTTGCTACAGCTTCGGTTGGTTCTAAGATGTTATGAGGATCTCGCGTGACGGCCTCCTGAAGACCAATAGTATAGCATGGGGTATTCGGATAATGCTCATATATGAGTACCCCAAGCAATCTTGGACATGCTTACTTTGTTGATGCTAAAATTCAAACGACTGGAAGCCATAATTAATACAGGAGGCTACATATGTCAAACTTCGAATTTACCACATTTTTTGACTTTCGTTGACCATTTGTCTACAACGCGGCCGTGTGGCTGTCGAAAGTGGAAGCATCAACAGGTAAAAAGGTATCCATAGATTGGCAGCCTTTCTCACTTGTTCAAGCCAACAGTGACAAAGGAGACGATTTTAAGTACTGGGAGCAACCAGAAGCTCTCGATGGCACCGATACCACATTATTAGCCCACCGTGCAGGATTGGCAGCTAAAAGACAAGGAGAAGAGGCTTTTGACGCTTTCTTCATGGCGCTGCTAAAACTCAGGCACGAAGAGAAACAAGACCTAATGGATCCTGAGGTAATAAATCAAGCAGTTACAATAGCAGGCATAGATAAAGGCCAATTTCAGGAGGACTTGCTAGACCCCAGCCTGCTAGAACAGATAGGCGCTAGTCATACTAAAGCCGTGGAGGAGTATGGGGTATTTGGGGTCCCAACATATGTATCCCCATCAGGAAATGCAGCCTTTGTAAAAATGTTTATACCGCCAGATGAAGAATCAGCAAAGATGTACGAAACAATTAAAACGATGGTATCCGAACATAAGCACGTCGGAGAAATTAAAAGACCTCAGCCCCCATGGCCACAGGGAATTATTTAGGATGATCAATTGGGCATTGAGAAACTAGAACAAATACTTGAAGTTGAGTTCAAAGATAAAAGTCTGTTAGCGCAATCATTGGTACACCGATCAGCCCTAAATGAGACTGACGACTTAACTTTAGGTTCATACGAACGGTTAGAGTTCTTGGGAGACGCGGTCCTAGATTTGGTCGTTTCCCAAGAATTGTACGCTAGATGCCAGCATCTGGACGAAGGGGGATTGTCAAAAGGGCGATCTAACTTGGTTAGAGGCTCAACTTTAGCCATCATAGCCCAAGAATTAACCTTAGGTGAGTTCCTCGTATTAGGAAGAGGATACAGTGAGAGCGGAGGTCGTAACACTGAATCCAATTTAGCTGCTGCCTATGAAGCCGTCGTTGCAGCAATCTACCTAGACCAGGGCTTAGATTGCGCTAGAAATTTCATAACACGAACCTACGGTAATCGATTAACTGATCTAACATCCATACACACAGAAACTAACAACTATAAGTCACTCCTCCAAGAACACTACCAAGGAATTGGCAAACCATCGCCCAGCTACAAAGTCATATCCATGGAAGGCCCAGATCATGAACCCATATTTACTATCCAAGTCTCGCTAGAAGAAAATGTCATCGGCACAGGAACTGGGACCAGGAAGTCTGAAGCAGAACAAAATGCCGCGTCTGACGCCCTTAGTAAATTAACCATCGCGACGAGGATCTAGTCTATGCTAGGTATATTCAAGCGTGACCCTAATAAAAACCGCAAACAGACTATAGACGGTATAAAACGAACCAGAGATAGTTGGTTTGGGCAAATATTCTCCATGTTGCGTAATAACAACATTGACGACGGTCTCTGGGATGATCTTGAAGAAATATTGATATCTGCGGACGTCGGAGTTTCCACCTCAGCCGATATACTTGAAGGCCTCAAATCGGGTCTTAGAAACACGCGTTCTGATGACCCAGAAGAAGCCATTAATCTGCTGAAAACCATTCTGAATGGCATGCTTCAATCATCATCAAATCCAAATCTTTGGACAGACGATCACATAACTAAGCCGTATGTGATACTAATGGTAGGCGTTAACGGTGTAGGAAAAACAACTAGTATTGCTAAATTAGCTAATTTCTTTGCAATCAATGAGAAGAAAGTGATATTAGGAGCAGCCGATACATTCCGCGCGGCGGCGGCAGAGCAACTCACGGTATTGGGAGAAAAACTTAACGTAGACGTTATAAGCCACAACCAAGGATCTGATCCAGGAGCCGTCGCTTACGATTCATATCAAGCCGCAAAAGCAAGATCAGCCGATGTACTCATAATAGATACAGCAGGAAGGCTGCACAATAAATCCAACCTTATGGAAGAACTAAAGAAGATTAGTCGTGTAATATCCAGACTCGACGAAAGCGCCCCTCACCAGATAATACTAACTATAGATGCTACGACAGGCCACAATGGCTTAGAGCAAGCGCGGGCATTCAATGAAGCAGTAGGGTGCACTGGAATATTTCTGTCCAAACTCGATGGTACCGCAAGAGGGGGTATCGTTCTTGCGATCCACGACGAACTTAAAATTCCAATATTATTCATCGGAACTGGTGAGTCGATTGAAGATTTAGCTCCCTTTGAACCAATCGAGTTCGTAGAAGGGTTGCTTTCGGAACCTGCGTAGATTCAGTAGAATACTATCTAAGAATTACAGTCTGATTCAATCAGTGATACTACAAACCACGATATCCGATAGTATTACCATTCTATAATATGCTCGAACCAATAATATGGATCATTGCAATTGAACTTACCGGAATAGTAGGAATACCAATATCATTCAAGCTATTCCCTAATCTACCAGACAAGGGCTACACAATAAACAAAGCTCTTACGCTTATCCTAATTGGATATCTCTTCTGGGCATTAAGTACAACAGGGCTCGTAAACCCTTCTACTTACATTGCTATACTATGTGTGGGCCTTCTAACCATTGCTTCTACTGTTCTTCTAATAAACAACTTTAAAGCAATAAAGAATTACCTTAGGTCAGAATACCGAATCATTATCTTGACCGAGATTATATTCTTAACCCTAATATGCGCGTGGATCGCAATAATATCTGGTAGCGCTAGTATAAATCACACCGAAAAACCCATGGATTTCGCTATCCTAAACGCACTTGTATCTGCTACGCAGTTTCCTCCAGAAGATCCTTGGTTTTCAGGTCATTCAATTAGCTATTATTATTTTGGATACCTGATAATGGCGATATTTACCAAACTAACAGCTATCCCTAGTGAAATATCCTATAACCTCGCAGTTGCAACAATACCAGCTTTAGCAGGGATATCTATTTTTGGCGTATCAACTAATCTCTCAAGATTATCCGGAGCGCGCCTGCGTACTGCGATAACCATAGGGGTTTTATCAATCCTGGCATTGACAATGATAAGCAATTTAGCCGGACCTGTAGAGTTTCTTTATCATAGGGGATGGCTGAACCAGAGCATAATCGAGTGGCTCAACATCAAAGGTCTGGACGGGCAGATTTCAACAAGCGGTGGATACTTTCCAGAATCTGCCTGGTGGTGGTGGCGATCCACAAGGCTTATTGACACTGTAATACACGGAATAAGCATGGACTACACCATTACAGAGTTCCCTTTCTTTTCTTTTATATTAGGGGATCTCCACCCTCACATGATGGCTATACCATTTTTTTTATTATCGCTAAGTGTTTGTTTAAACCTGTATTGCGATAAAACGCCCCTAAATTTTTCATGGATAAAAAACAATCCCCTTCAGATAATCGTTATATCCATCATCATAGGGGCTCAAGGTTTTTTGAACTCATGGGATCTACCAGTAATATGGTTCTTACTGGCGCTGGTCATCCTAGTACATAATCTACACATTTCTTCGTGTTCTCGTCCGTCAATATACATAGTAATAGATTCTGTAATATTCTATTCGCCGATCATTCTCGGTTCAGTACTTTTGTATACACCTTTTTATTTGGATCTCAACTCTCAAATTATGGGAGTGCAACCCGTCATCGAATACCGGTCACGACCAATACTATTCTTCTTAGCCGCCGGAGCCCCTTTATTACTTGTTCTATCATTTGTGAGTGTGTACATCTATCAAAACCTGAGACGTACAGACCAATCTTGGGCCTCACATGCCGTCATATGCATTTCGTTTTCAGCATTGCCATTAATAGCGCATTATGTAGTCACAACAGTTTTATACGACACCGCATTGGCACTCCAGCTAATATCTAGCCCCCCAATCCTGACTCTTTTTCTTTTAAGCCTATCCGGGATAACGTTATTTATATGCTTAAGGCCTCATGGTAACACCTACATTAAATTCAATTTTCTGATTGTTACTACCGCCTTATATTTACTGGCAGGAGCTGAACTATTCTATATCGCTGATTTGTTCGAAAGCCGAATGAATACAGTTTTTAAATTACATTACCAATCCTGGATACTCTTATCCGTAGCCGGAAGTTATGGCATCCTATATGTTTCTAATACTCTGCTTGGCAAATATAAGGTCAAAAATATCATTTTATACTCATGGTTAACTTCAATTGGTTTGCTACTAACATTCAGTTGTTACCACCCTATCGGAACAATAATCGCACGCTCCGAAGTAAACTACACTGAATCGTTCCGTACTATAGATGGCACTAAATTTCTACAGAAAGAACACTTACCCGAGTACAATGCTATAGAGTGGTTGAAGATTCATTCGACCCAAGCAAGAATAGTTGAGGCGGCGGGTAGTGATTACTCCGATAGCAATAGGATTTCGTCATTCACGGGAATGCCAACGATACTCGGGTGGACAGGACACGAGCAACAGTGGGGTAGGAGTTACTTAGATATCAGAAAACGCTCAGAAGACATCAATCTGATCTACACTAGTGATGATCCCGATGATATCAAGGCAATTCTTAGTTCTTATGGCATCAAGTATATTATCAGCGGACCCAGAGAACGCGACTTGTACGGAGAAAATAACTTATCATCATTCCCTTATTTCCTAGATACCGTATTCTCAGATCATGGATTTATCATCTACGAGTTTAACTCACGGACTCCTGACAGCAATGATTAATTATCACCAAAATATATAATCCCGACTCAATATTATGAATAAGACTAAGAACCAGATCCATCACACAAATAAAATATTATTCAACATTTGCTTCGTATCGTTGTTGTGTCTTGCACTAGCATTACGACTCTGGGATTTAGATGTCAGAGTCATGCACTATGACGAGGCGATACATCTGTACTACGCTTGGAAGCTATTTGCTGAAGGCACCTATCTACATTCACCTTGGATGCATGGGCCATTTCAAATAGAGATGTCAGCTCTCGTATTTAAACTACTGGGGGACACGGACTTCACTGCCCGCCTTGGATACGTATTGTTCGGAACATCTCTAGTCGCTCTACCGTACTTTCTAAGATCCTATTGGGGAAATTTACCCTCATTAATGGTTTCTATATTCTTAACTATATCTCCCAGTCTTTTGTATTTCAGCAGGTTCGGTAGAAACGACATCATCATTGCATTTTGGACAACATCCTTGTTCATCATATTTTGGCACTACAGTAATAACAATCGTACTAAATACCTCTACATAGCTTCAGCAGTAATGGCGTTATTATTTTCGACAAAGGAAACATCCTTCTTTATAACTTTAATCTTTCTAGGTTTTGGATT
>VFFT01000103.1 GCA_009392775.1 SAR202 cluster bacterium
AGAAACTTGCAGGAACTCGAACTGACCCACCTGTGTCGGACCCTAGAGCAAAATCGACTAATTCACCCGCAACAGCTGAAGCAGAACCACTCGATGACCCTCCCGCAACCCTACCCAATGCGTTGGAGTTGACTGGTGTACCGTAATGAGCATTTTCGCCAAATATACCCCGAGTAATCTCATCGGTAAGGGTCTTTCCAACCATGACTGCTCCAGCGTCAACCAACATCTGTACAGCCCAAGCGGTTTGTTCAGCAGGATTCTGAGTAGCTTTCCAATCTGGATTTCCACCACCAGTAACAAATCCCTTAACATCAAAAATATCTTTGGCGGCAAAAGTCATATTAGATAGCGGACCACCTGAGCGCCCTTCTAGGTACGCATCTGTATCTTTACAAAAAGCGTTCAAACGGTCGATTTGAGAGATATTAGTATTAAGCAAAACATCACCTTCAGCTAGTTAAATATTAATATTAGCTATCCTGCAACAAGCCTGTAGTGGAATACTATATTACAAATATGCATATAGTCACATCAGATGTTAACTATTGCAATATCAGATAATTAGCCTCAGAATGAGCCTCATCAAAAAATCGACGAAAGGCGGGTCCAATGGAAAACTATAGTCCGATAATTGTGATTTGTATTGACGGTTTTGATCCTGAATATTTTGAGTCTATCGACACCCCAAATATGGACAGATTAATTAGCGGAGGTTTCTATACAGTAGGCAAGTCTATGTGGCCTTCCGTAACTAATGTAAATAATGTATCTATCTTGACCGGTAAGTATCCAGTCAACCACGGTATTTGTTCGAATTACAGATATATTCAAGAGACGGACGAAGAGGTTTACATGGAATCCGATGAATATATCCTGTCTCCTACCATATTCACGATGTGTAAAAACAAGGGAATCGGCACACTCATGTCAACCTCCAAGTCAAAACTCAAAACACTTCTCGGAAGAGACGCGACTACTGTAATCTGTTCTGAGACACCGGACCAATGGTTGATTGACGAAATAGGAGACCCTCCACCTATATATTCAGTGGAAGTCAATGGCTGGACCCTTAAAGCAGGAGAATTAGCCATCGAAAAAAATAGACCTCAATTTGCCTATATTACAACGACAGATTATGCGCACCATAAGTTTTCTCCACAAGAATCTGAGGGGAAGCGGCATATACAAATGCTCGATTCAAATATTGGAGATATATTAAATAGATTTCCCAACGCGACAATTATGGTCAGCGGCGATCACGGAATGTCTAGGAAAACTAATCTGATAGACCTAGGTCAAATTCTAACTGAAAATGGTATGGAGAACTTGGCTGTCCCTATCATTAAAGATAAATACGTAGTGCATCATGCCAATCTAGGTGGCGCGTATTTCATATATATTGACGAATCACTAGTAAACAAATCAATCGATTTGTTGAACAGGACCGAAGGAGTAGATCTAGCAATGTCTGCAGCGGATGCAGTGGAAAGATATCATTTGCGACTGGAAAGAATTGGGCAGGTTGTTGTTACCGCAGATAAAGATACGGTTTTCGGAGATTCGACATTGGTAGAAATACCGGACGACCTCAGATCCCACGGTTCTGAACACGAACAACGAGTACCTATAATTGGATACAACGTAAAGAATATGTCCCACGAGTTTACGGAGAATCGACATATGGGCACTTACGTTATCGATCAACTTGGATTAGCGAACGGATAAGGCTTTTTGCATTGGTAGGAATAAATGTCTTTTGCAATTTAAGTCCTCAGGCTCCCAAACTGTCTATCTTGTGAGACTTAATCCAATCCCAATCGATGTAATAGCCTAGTCCCGGAGACGTCGGGGCCTCTATACAACAATTATCGTTCAGACTAATGTCGTCTATTAGCCCGAATTGCTGGGCTTCCTGTGGCATCCAGTACTCGTAATAGTCACAATTGGATACTGACAAAGTAACATGCAAATTAGCAGCATTGAGCAGGGGGTTGCCAGCTTGCCCTATCTCACAATTAAGGCCAAACCCTTCAGCCATAGAACATAATTTCTTAAGTCCAGTTATCCCCAGCTTTTGAGATGTCCCTCTGAGTATTCTAGCTGACTGTTGACGAATCATATTAGCTGAATTATAGAATTGTTGTGGGTTTTGATCGCTCATGCAGAGAGGCACCATTAGCCTACTATCGAGTTCTTTGATGGAATCTAATTCATGATGTGGAACAGGGTCTTCATACCAGTAAAATTGATTAGCATCCAGCGCTTTGCCTATGTCTAATGCTTTTCTGAATCGATAACCACAATTGGGGTCCAACATAAGGTTCATACTATCCCCTACAAAATTTCTGATCAAAGTTACAGCTTCAATCACATTTTTAGTTGACATAGTACCTGGATGAATCTTATACGCACTAAATCCGTACGCTAATAATTCTTTAGCTTCTTCAAGATAACCTTCCGGAGTATCGTGTCTAGGCGGATAAGTAGCATACACCGGAGTATCTTCCTGATAAGCCCCAAGTAGTTTATATATTGGAAGACCTGCTACCTTCCCAGATATATCCCATAAAGCCACGTCCACTGGAGCCCAGGCGTTAGGGGTTACACCCTTACGTGAAGCCAATATACCCAGCCGGTTCCATAACCATTCTCGGTCAGCTGGATCGTGGCCGATTAACTCTGGTTTTATTACATCTAGTATTGACCGAAATAAGCCACGTCCACCCTGTCGGAAATTACCGATAAAACAATTCCCTTCCAGGCCTTCATCCGTAAGAATTCTCAATAATCCCTGTTCAGTAGTACCAGAGAACCGACCTAGGTCGGAATCCAATCCGGTATCAGGAATAGTCCTCTCCACCACTTCTATAATGATATTAGTAACTTTCATTTTGAACACTCACCAGCCAATTTTTTACCCGCAACTTACTAATATGTTACAGAGATATCATACCGTAAACCCCGGCCAGGGTAGAAAGAAGGTTTTTCATAAAAGCATATCTGCAACACTCCGTCACCGATAATTCTCATATAGAGATTAGAATTAATGACACAACAGACTACTAGTGATTATCATATACGAGCAGTAATACATCAATCTGATATAAATTACGGGAGGAATCATATGTCCAAAGCACGCGAACGTTTCCGAAGTGTTTTATCAAGAGATACATGCACCGTGGCTGCCAATATATTCGACCCATTGTCAGCACGAATTGCAGAAATGTTAAATTATGAAGTTTGTTTCTTATCTGGGTCAGTCGGGAAAGCAGCAAATCTAGGCGTGCCGGATTTGGTTATGTACAACATGTCCGATGCAGTAGATCACTGCCGGAGAATAACTCGCATGGCAGATGTCAGTTTGATGCTAGACGGAGAAGATGGTTTCGGAAATGCCGTCAACACTATAAGAACTGTCAGAGAATTTGAGTCTGCAGGAGTAAGTGCTATCGAGATAGAAGACAGCAAACCTCCTGATAAATTTGACGGACCAGATCCTGGTTTATATTCTAAAACAGAACAGGTCGGCAAGCTGACAGCTGCATCTTCCGCTAGAAGGGATCCAGGAACAGTGATCGTTGCCAGAACCGCAGCATTAGCACAATGCCCCCTAGAAGAAGCGTTAGATAGAATATCCGCGTACTCAACGACTGGGGTTGAGGCCATTAGACTAACCGGTATTAAAACTAGAGAGCAGTTAATAGCAGTTCACCAAGCCACCAAATTGCCTCTTACAACGCTCAGTCCGCCTACAGAGATACTAAATGACCGACACTTTTTAGCCGAAAACGGGTTACGCATCTTAATGTTGGGAAACCCAGCGTTTTCCGTAGCTGTTAAAGGAATCTATGATTGCCTAAACCATCTTAAATCTGGCGGGACTTTGGAAGATCTTCCCATGGAAGAAGCTTCACCAGACTTGTTACGGGAAGTTAGCCGTATAGACGAATTGACACAATTACAATCAAAATATTTACCCAAGTAATTACTTATTAAATCAAATTATGAGGGGAAATGTATATGCGCATAGATAAGGGGATTATTCAAACTGTCGTTGGCACAGGTATCGAAGGTTATGAAGGAGATGGGGGGTCAGCAACGGATGCCTTAATCGGAGAAGCTTATGGATGTGCTTTTGATACAGACAATAATTTATATATATGCGATGGCCGAAACCATACCGTCCGGCGTATAGAAAGAGAGACATGGTTAATTACGACAGTAGCTGGAACAGGCGTGTCTGGGTACTCTGGTGACGGAGGGCCTGCTACCCTGTCTACCATGGACAATTTGTATTCACTATCGGTAGATACTAATGGAGATATATATATAGTCGATAGATATAACGCAGCTATAAGAAAAGTAGACCGCAGTTCTGGAATTATAACCACTGTCGCAGGCACTGGAGTTCCAGGATATAGCGGCGATGGAGGACCCGGAACACAAGCACAGATGAAAGAACCAAATGACTGCTTTTTAGACAGAAATGGAGGTCTGTTAATCGCAGACATACAAGACCAGAGAATCAGAAGGTTGGATCTTAAGACTGGAATTATAAGCACTTTTGCAGGAAACGGAGAAAAACTGAGAAACGGGGATGGTCGCCCAGCGACAGAGGCGTCTATTATGGGACCACGCGCCGTTTGTATGGATAATCTGGGCAATACATATATCGCTGAACGTGAAGGGAATGGAGTAAGGAAAATTAATCCTGATGGAATCATATCTACCTTTGCGGGTACAGGCGAAATGGGTTATGCAGGAGACAATGACTTGGCTATCCGAGCTACATGGGGGGCTCCAAAAGCTCTTCGATGCGACCATAACAATAACTTGATCGTCGTTGATACTGAAAACAACGCTGTTCGACAAATATCCTCTGACACAAACATCGTCACTACTATAGCTGGAGGACATCGAGGCGGAGACGGCGATGGAGGATATGCTGTGGATGCAGGTCTAGAAAGACCCCATGGATGTGGTATAGACAATGATGGGAACTTATACATTGCTGATGGGATGAACCACCGCGTCCGAGTTGTTGGGATGAACTAGAAGGATATTGCCAATACTTCCATGGGCCGTTTCCCGATTTCGTGCGTATCGAGAACAGATAAAGATCCTGTATCCTGGTTCACCCTATAAGAAGCAAGGCGATCCGACGCCGAACCAGCAGCAAATAGGAAATTACCGGTAGTATCCAGACTAAAAGCGCTGGGTACAGCCTCAGTCGGAACCTGACCGACAGAGGAAAGCCATCCAGATAAATCTACAGCAAAACCACAGATACTGTTATGACCTCGGTTCGGCACATACAGCAGGCTTCCCGCAGCATTCATCTGTATCTGGGAACACGTATTTCTGCCGTCATATCCCTCTGGAACCGTACTTATTATTTGCATAGGGGATAAAGTTCCCGAACCTTCATCTAATCGGTAGCTCGACACACTACACCCTTGTTCATTGGAAAAATATACAATGTCCAAGCTCGGATGATAACAATAGTGTCGGGGACCCAAAAACCCTTCCATTTCCAACTTCAAAGGAGTATTTGGACTTAAGGTTCCGTTGTCTTGATCAAACTGGAATTGATAGATAACATTTGGACCCAACTCTTCAGGCGGCGGACCAAGCACATTATCCTGTATACGAGCAATATGGGGAACGAACGCATATCGATTTGAACGATCGATATTAATAGAGTGAGCTCCAATGTCCGTCTCCAGCCATTGGACAGGGGTTTCTACAAGAGAATGGTCATCTTGAATTTTATAGACGCCTACATGTCTGCCTTGATAATAAGCTGCTAACAAGAACTTGCCCCTTCGATCTATGCATAGATATGTGGGGGACTCTCCCACAGAGAGTTTCCCTGTAACAGACAGATTCCCAGTAGTGCTATCGACTTTGTAAATAGCTATTTCATTAGTATTACGTAGGGAGGCATAAATGACATCACCGTTCGGACTAGCTGTAAGAGCAGATGGACCACCTACCGCAGACACTTCAGACAACCTGGATAATTCTCCGGTATTTTGGTCCAAAGACATGCTCACAATTTTATCGTCGTCTTGTAACGAGACGTAGATGTACTCTGTCATTTTCTTGCTCCCTGTTATAGTCTGCAGTTATGTTCAATTACGATTCGGTTATAAGAAACAACATACCAGAATCAGAGATGCCTACTTATAGCTTTCTCTAGTCTTAGCTTCAGCCCATGCCACTATTTTAGGTAGTGCAGCATCGATATCTCGTTGATCAACTCTTCTAGCAATGTCGTCGGCTTGACAGCGCAGAAGCATCACTGGCAATCGACTACTTATCTTCTCTAACGCCCATTCAATAGGGTTGCCTTCTGCAGTATAGTCCAGCATAAGCCGCTCATTTTTCTTTATCGTAGCATTGCGATAATGGTAGTGAGGTTCCAACTTAAAGCAATCTAATCGTAATAGCTCTTTATCATCCCCATCGATGTCATTACCGTAAACATGTATGCATATCCCTTCATCGTTGATAGCTCCCACGTTTGTCCTATACTCTAAGCCAAAATCGACAGCCCCAGCCTTTATAATCTCCTCTCCTCCAGAGACATCCCCTCCCATCTGGGCATGCAGTTGCTGAGCCATTGGTATACCTCCTGTAAAAATGAGATTACCACCGGATTGGTAGCGAGATTATACTATGCCAAATGAAAAATACGATAGATATGCCGTATTCCCTGACCCATACGAATTATTGGCGAAACCAACTATTCTCACGCAAAAAACCCCCGATTTTTGGTCGAGGGTTTTTAGTTGCTTAAAACATGATTAATTAGAGAACGTAAAGCACAATAGCCAAACTCAGATTAGATCAATATAAGTAATCGGCAACCTAAAACTAAGCATCCATTCCAAGAAGTTTTGCTGCTGTAGAACCCAATATCTTGGTCCTATCCTCGTCACTTAAATCAGGAATATCCATGACATGGTCTACAGGATCAGTATTCCAGGGAAACGGGTAGTCCGTTCCTAATACCACATGATCTATTCCTGCCTCAGCGATCAGATGGCGCATTGCTTCCCCGGTAAACATGATAGAGTCGAAATATAGTTGTCCGTCCCGTATATATTCAGTTGGCTTCTTCTTTGGAAACGGTCCGACCTGATCAGGGAATGTGGTGATAACCGCATCCGATCGATTGGCATAAGATGGCAAGAATCCTCCACCATGCGCGGCGCAAATTTTAAGGCCTGGGAAACGATCAAGCGTCCCTTCAAATATCAAATGAGATAACGCTATAGTGGTTTCAAGGGGATTGCCGATAGTATTCGTCAGCAGACCATTTCCGGATAATCGACCACTAGGCTCCAATTCACGGACTCCTAGAGGATGCATGAAAACAAGCACCCCCAACTCTTCGCATTTTGCCCAGAACGGATGGAATTTCGGATTGGCCAAATCTTCTCCAGCGACACTACCACCAACACTAACACCGCGGAACCCTAGAGTTTTAACTGCATGCTCGAGCTGCTCTGCTGCCAGATCAGGATACTGCAATGAAGCAGTAGCAAAAGCACTAAACCTGCCTTGCCCTGATTCACAAAATTCAGTCAACGCTTCATTCTGGACCTGAATTAATTCAGCTACAGCGTCACGTTCGGCCCTGTACCAATAAGGATTAACACTAAGAACCTGTACATCCACTCCTGTTTTATCCATGTGACCTACACGGTCACCAACGTTGGACCATAAAAGCCCAGGCGCCTCTAGAGGGTGATCAATCAATTCGGCAGCCTCTGGAACGATACAATGGGCATGGACATCTATTGTCTTGACTCGATTGCCGCTAATAACTACCTCTCGGCGGCCTTGCGGTTCAGAACTCCCGACACCCCCAGCTATGGGAATATTATTACAGTCTACAAAGCCTAAAGTTGGGCCTGTATTCAGATTATCTTTAAAAGGCATTTCAATTCCTCTCTTCCCTTGATAAGTGTTATTGTTTAACGATCCGTCAAACAACCAAGCTATTATATCCGTGCATGGAGGGAGATAAAAGCCCGAACAGCCTAACAAAACAGGAATCTAAATAATAGATAGGAGTTTTAGTTCGTTAGGCAGATTCTTTTAACTCATTCCAGGTGCTCTTTCTAGAAACAAACCATAATAGCGCTATTTC
>VFFT01000104.1 GCA_009392775.1 SAR202 cluster bacterium
GGCCCGCTAGCTCAATTGGCAGAGCAACTGACTCTTAATCAGTAGGTTCTCGGTTCGATCCCGAGGCGGGTCACCAGCTGACTGAGTGAGCTGCCGGACCAATGTTGGCGGGGGAGTGTCGGAATTGGTAGACGAGCATGATTTAGGATCATGTGCCGAAAGGCGTGGGAGTTCGAGTCTCCCCTTCCCCACCAATTTAAGTAGTTAGTTGAATGTTTATTAATTACGCGCAAATTTAGAGATTCGGAGGATATAGTGTCCCCACTTTTAGAGGTTAAAAATCTAAGAACACACTTCTATACCTTTGAAGGAGTGGTTAAAGCTGTCGATGGTGTTAGTTACGACCTCGAAGAGGGTGAGACCCTTGGACTGGTTGGAGAAAGCGGATGTGGCAAGAGTGTGAGTGCGATGTCATTGATGCGGTTAATACCGGATCCCCCTGGTAAGATCGTAGACGGAGAAATCCTGTTCGAAGGTCAGGATGTCTTGCAACTAAGTATGGACGAAATGAGGCACATCAGAGGTGCAAAAATGTCTATGGTTTTCCAAGAACCTATGACTTCTCTGAACCCTGTTCTGAATCTTGAAAAACAACTCGGTGAAACCCTGCAACTTCATAAAGGTATGACTAAGCAAGAAGCTCGTCAGGAGTCTGTAGAGTTGCTTGCCAGGGTAGGAATACCCGATCCTGAAAGACGAGTACGCCAATATCCTCATCAATTTAGTGGGGGAATGCGCCAGCGGGTGATGATTGCAATGGCTTTAAGTTGTAATCCACGGGTGATAATAGCAGATGAACCTACCACTGCCTTGGATGTCACTATTCAAGCTCAGATCTTGGAGCTCATGAAAGGTCTCACACAAGAATTTGGCGTGGCTATGATAGTAATTACCCATAATTTAGGGGTAGTGGCCAGATACGCAGATCGAATGAACATCATGTACGCAGGTAAGATAATAGAAAGAGGCGAGTCGGCAGAAATATATAGTAATCCACGACATCCTTATACAGTTGGTTTGTTGAAGTCTGTTCCAAGACTTGACCTGCCCCGTAGAACGAGATTAGACCCGATTGAAGGACAGCCGCCGGATTTAATAGCGGTCCCGAAAGGATGCGCATTTCGGGAACGATGTAAATGGGCTGTGGATAAATGTGCCACTGAAGAACCTGGTTTGGAAAGCGTTGCCGAAGGTCATTACTCCGCTTGTTGGAGGTCCGAAGATTTAGGGCCCGGAGCGTTGGACTTTCTTAACGAATAATCATCTGAGACCTATAATTGGTTCCGAAATGCCCTGTGACAGGGTTTAATTCTAGAAAAACATTGTGAGAAGATGAGATCATGACTACCCTATCTACCGAAAGCAATACGGGCAATACCAGTATTCAGGATAACGTACTGGTTGAAGTAAATAATCTCAAAATGCATTTTCCTGTTACCTCAGGATTGTTATTTCAGAGAGAGGTAGCTCAGGTAAAGGCAGTGGATGATATAAGTTTTTCCATCCGAAAAGGTGAAACGTTAGGCTTAGTAGGTGAAAGTGGATGCGGTAAGACGACTGCAGGGCGTTGTATTTTACAGTTATATAAACCAACTGCTGGTGAAGTAATTTTCGAAGGTACTGATCTGACGAAATTAGGCGCACGACAAATGCGGCAGATGCGACGTCAAATGCAGATAATCTTTCAAGATCCTTTCAGCTCCCTGAACCCTAGGATGACTGCAGGAGATATCATCGGCGAGCCATTAGTAGTTCATGGACTCGTTAAGAATGGCGAAGAAAAGCGTGAAAAAGTCAGAGAACTTTTAGAAAATGTAGGCTTGCACCCTTATATGGCGGACCGATTTCCGCATGAGTTTAGTGGTGGTCAACGCCAAAGAATTGGTGTTGCGAGGGCCTTGTCTGTCGATCCTAAACTAATTGTTTGTGACGAACCTGTCTCCGCCTTAGATGTTTCTATCCAAGCACAGGTAATAAATTTGCTCGAAGACTTACAGAAGCAATATGATCTGACTTTCTTATTCATAGCTCACGATTTGTCAGTTGTGAGACATATAAGTGACCGAGTTGCCGTAATGTACTTAGGTAAAATTGTAGAGATAGCAGATCGTAACGAGATATACCAAAACCCGCTACATCCCTATACGAAGGCATTGTTGTCAGCTGTGCCGATTCCAGATCCTGTAGTTGACGCTCAGCGGGAACGCATCATTTTGAGCGGTGAAGTGCCGAGCCCTTTGAATCCACCCAGCGGTTGTGTGTTCCACCCGAGATGCCCCAGTCCGACCAAAGAATGCTCTGAAGGATCAGTAGAGATGGGACTCATCGAAGCCGAACCTGGACATTGGGTTGATAGATGTTGTGTTAACTGCGGTTAGCACATAGTAGTCAATAGCATTAGTATATAGTGAGTCAGGCTTTAGTTTATTCGACCTCTGACGAAGTTGCTAGTATTAGAGACTATTATTGGTAGCCTATTTTCTTGTAGGCGTAGTGCGCTCGTGATACCATTCTCGTATGACCCCTGATTTAATTCGCAATTTCTGCATTATAGCCCATATTGATCATGGGAAATCCACTTTGGCGGATAGGTTCCTAGAGATTACAGGCACTGTCCGACCTCAGGAAATGAAAGCCCAATTCATGGACCAGATGGATCTGGAACGGGAACGTGGTATTACTATAAAGGGTAAAGCCGTAACCATGAACCATCACTATGTTGATGGGACATGTTACCAGTTGAATCTCATTGATACACCCGGTCATGTGGATTTTAGCTATGAAGTATCCCGAGCACTTGCGGCATGTGAGGGAGCGTTGTTAGTAGTTGATGCGAGTCAGGGTATTGAAGCACAAACTATCGCTAACACCCTGCTTGCTATGGAATATGATCTGGAACTGATACCAGTGGTAAACAAGGTAGATCTCCCACAGGCGGAGCCCCAGAGAGTAGCAGCAGAGCTTGAACAAGTTTTTGGCTTCAAACAAGATGAGATACTCTTTGTATCTGCAAAAGAAGGTGGAGGAGCAAAAGAGATACTAGACGCTGTGATAGAACGGGTGCCAGCTCCTAGAGGGGAAGAGTCGAGTCAGTTTAGAGCATTAGTGTTCGATTCCGTATATAACTCCTATAAAGGCATTATAGGATACGTGCGAGTAGAGGATGGAGCAATATCCAAGAATGATCGGATTCTGGTGATGTCGTCTGGTAAATCAGCAGAAATAGTGGAGATAGGGATATTTGCTCCTGCGCCGAAACCCGTAGAAACACTTTATAGTGGGCAAGTTGGGTATATAGCTACAGGATTTAAAGATGTACAAGAATGTGCGGTGGGCGATACACTCACTAATCATTCTGAGCCATCAGCCGACCCTCTGCCGGGTTATGTTGAACTGAAATCTATGGTGTTCGCTGGTCTGTATCCTGCCGATGGAGAAGATTATAATAATCTCAGGGCTGCTCTTGAAAAGCTGCGCCTTAACGACGCTTCTTTATCGATGGAACCAGATACTAGCACGGCTCTAGGATTTGGATTCCGATGTGGATTTCTCGGTTTGATGCACTTAGAGATTATTCAAGAGAGGCTAGAGCGTGAGTATGACCTTGATTTAATAGTTACAGCACCAAGCGTCGCATATCGAGTAATACTGAACTCTGGTGAGATCGAACTAGTTGACAATCCGTCTAAGCTCCCTTCTCCTAGCGAACTTCAGGAAATACAAGAGCCGATACTCAATCTGACTATTGTGGCTCCAAGTAAGTACGTAGGGGCAATAATGGAGTTAATGCACTCTCGTAGGTCAGAATACAAAAGAGTGGAATATATACAAGGATATGGTGATGGTGCCGGATCCTCTTCAGCAGATCAGTCTAGAGTAGTAATGGAATACACAATGCCATTATCCGAACTTTTGGCCGATTTTTTTAACCAGCTAAAATCGAAAACTCAAGGGTATGCTTCTCTGGATTATACGTTTGAAGGGTACAGGGCAGCACCTTTAGTGAAAGTGGATATCTTAGTCAACCATCAATCTGTCGAAGCTTTGTCTATGATTGTTCATCGAGAACAGTCCGTTTACGTAGGCCGAGCTGCAGTGCAAAAACTTCATTCTACCATCCCGCGCCAGTTATTTGAGGTTCCTATACAGGCGGCGATAGGAGGACGGGTGGTTGCACGTGAAACAGTTCGAGCTGTACGAAAAGATGTGTTAGCTAAGTGCTATGGTGGAGATATTACTCGTAAGCGCAAATTGCTCGAAAAGCAAAAAGAAGGTAAAAAGAGACTTAAAAGTATCGGTAGGGTGGAAGTGCCACAAGAGGCGTTTCTTAGTCTTCTAGGAATAGGTGACGACCGGTAACTTTTGGGCTCCTTGGATCGTATTAATTCAGTTGGAAATAATTACTTCCCGAGTTCACGTTTCAAAAGTTCTAATTGTTCTAAGTGTGCTATCCAATGTCTAGCAAACAGTCCTCTTAGTAGGTTTTCTAAAGACCTTACTTCATCTGTTTCACGTGATAGATGATGGCACATGACAGTAGTTTCCTCCAGTGACTCAAGTGTGGCTTCGGAAACTACTGATTCTATTTGGTCTAGAATAGATATCAAATCTGCTACTCCGTCTTGTAGAGTGGTCTTTTGTCGATCTGATGTCACATTAGTCAAATCAGGCGTGAGGTCGAATTCGAGTACACGGTTGGATATCATTCCTTGAAACAGTGCTCCAAGCCCTCCTGCAGGAGTATCAGACAGATGGTAGATAATCTCCCGAGTAGACCAAGATTCATTTTGGGTGGTCTGGTCCAAAGAGTCATCCATGCCGGATAAGACATTTAACATTCTATTGCGGATAGCTATTGTATTTTCTAGATGAGTTGGTGCTTTCTCGGTCATGATACACACTCCTAAGTCTCGGAATTTGATGAAGCTGATAGTAAAGACCCCAATAGCTGGATAATATCTTGTTTCATGTCATCCCTGGCTAAACCAAACTCTAAGCTTGCTCTTAGTAAGCCAAACGGGGTTCCTCCATCGTATCTTATCCCTTCGAATTCATAAGCAAGAATACGTTCAGTGTTTATTGCCAAGGATAATGCGTCCGTCAGCTGTATTTCGTTTTTGGCTCCAGTTTTGGTATTACGTAAATCATTGAATATGGTATGAGGCAGGATGTATCTTCCGACTATGCATAAGTTAGATGGCGCTTGGTCCAGAGCAGGTTTCTCTACAAGAGATTCGATTTGGTGGAGATTGCCAGATATGCGATTGCCAGATATTACACCGTAATTATCAACGGATTCCCAAGGCACTGCTTCAACCGCAATGACCCCACTGCCGTAGGCATTATAAATATCTATCATTTGTCTAAGTGCACCTGGTGTGTTTGTGATGATATCGTCTGGCAATACTATGGCAAATGGGTTGTCTCCGATAGCAGCGTGTGCAGTCAGCACCGCATGGCCCAATCCTAAGGGTTCTTCCTGGACTACATAAGATACTTGGTCTCCAGTCGGTATGTTTTTAACTAATTCAATTAACTTGTGTCCGTCTGTCGAGGATAAGTGCTTTTCTAATTCAGTATTGTCTCGAAAGTACGACGATATGGATTCTTTTTCTGGTGATACGACTAGTATGATTTCCTCTATTCCTGCTTCAATGACTTCTTCAATAACAAATTGCAACATGGGCTTGTCTAGAATGGGGAGCATCTCTTTGGGTACTGCTTTTGTAACCGGCAAAAATCTGCTTCCAAGACCTGCTGCTGGGATGATTGCCTTAGTTATTGGTGGATGATTTACCATGAAAAAGATTCTAGCATTGTATGGGGTAATTGACACCTATATCGACCTAACCTAACATTAGCCATGAGATCGTGCTAGGCGGGGAGTTAGCGGTGCCCTGTACCCGCAATCCGCTACAGCGGGGCGTAATCCCCTTCCAGAGGCTCAATGTGATAGACCCCTGCGTCGGTATTGGGATGGTGACGACCGGGTCCCACGCGGCATAGACTTGTGAACCCCGCCAGGTCCGGAAGGAAGCAACGGTAAATGAGATCCTATGGGTGCCGTGGGAGTGCCTAGTTTGAGTTCCGGTTTTGATACATGTCTATTACACTTAGTCGAAGAAGGGTGCACGGTCTCTTTTATCCAGAGAGGGTATTTGAATAATAATTCTCACATTCGGCGTTCGCCTAGGAAATCATTAGGTCAGCATTTCTTGGTGGATGGAGCATACCTGAATAGGATAATGAAAGCTGCTCAGATTTCCAGTTCTGATATTATTCTTGAAGTGGGGCCAGGGAGAGGATCACTCACTTCTAGACTGGTAGATTCAGCCCAGGAGGTTATCTGTATTGAAATAGATCAGGATTTAGCGGGTACACTCCCTGAAAAACTTGGAATGCCTTCGAACCTAACTGTAGTAAATGCTGATGCGAGACAGTTTAATATTGATGCAATTATAAACAATCAAAAGTATAAGCTTGTTGCTAATCTACCCTATTATGCGGCTACACCGATCATACGGAGATTCTTGGAAGATGAAAATCCCCCTCAACTACTAGTTGTGATGGTTCAAAGGGAAGTGGCTAAGGCAATGGTAGCTAAACCCGGTAATATGAGTATGCTGTCAGTAGCGACCCAATGTTATGCGGATTCTAGATTGGTGTGTCACGTGCCAGCTAAAGCTTTCAGACCTCCTCCGTCGGTAGTTTCCTCTGTCGTATCACTTGAACCGCGTTCTGAACCATATGTTGTTAGAGAAAAACGGGACACGTTTTTCTCTATAGTTAGGGCGGGGTTTTCCGCGCGCAGGAAACAACTTAAGAATTCTTTGAGTCATGGTTTGGGTATAGATGCTGGTATTGTTGCGACGTCTTTAGATAAGGCCGACATTGATGGAACACGCCGCGCTGAAACATTAAGTTTGAGCGAGTGGGTGAATTTGCATCTGATAATGGAGACTACAGTCGAGTGAAAATACATGCACCTGGGAAAATAAACCTGAGCCTAGAGATTCTTGCCCGTAGAAACGATGACTTTCATGAAATTAAAACTGTTATCCAGCGTATAGATCTATCGGATGTTATCGAAATTGAAGAACGTCCTCAGTTGATTGTCGAGTGCGATGACCAAAATATATCTGATGATATTAATTTGGTTAGGAGAGTTGCTGATAAATTATTAGAACACACTGGATGCGGTCGGGGGGCATATATTAGATTGCAGAAACATATTCCCGTGGGCTTTGGTCTGGGAGGCGGAAGTAGTGATGCTGCAGCGACTATCAAGGCATTAAACAAATTATGGAATCTAAATCTGGCATCGGGAGTTTTGGCAGATATAGGCGCTAGTGTGGGTTCTGACATACCGGCTCTATTGTGTGAAACCACAGTTTTGGGTGAAGGTAGAGGAGAATTAATATCGAGGGCACCGGGGCTAGATGGTACGCCTATCATACTTGTATTTCCTAAACTTACGATGGCTAACAAGACAAAGCAGATGTACGGAAAGATTAGGCCTGATCATTATACTGATGGGACGGCAACGGACAGACTGATACATAATCTGCGGAACGAGTTGATTGTTGAGGCCGACATGTCTAATGTCTTTGAAACAGTTGCCTTTGAAACCTTTGATGGTCTCCAGATTTTGAAAGATTCTGTCGAGGGAAAAACAGGCTTATCGCTACATCTTTGTGGTTCAGGGCCTGCAATGTTTGCTATAGATAAGCCAACTAGTATATATACAGAGGTCAGCGAAATTTGCTCATTCTATGAGGCTGAGACCAAACTAGTACATGCTATAATTTCAAGTCAAATGTACTAATAATTACATATGAGAAAGTTTAGGCGAGATACATTATGAATGTTTTGGGAACCATTTCGATACCATTTGATCCATATATAATTGGCCTGGGGCCATTCCTGTTTTCGTGGCACGGATTTTTTACGGTTGTTGGTGTGGCTGTGGCTGTTTACTTGGTCCATAAATTTGGGATAAGGCAAGGACTGAGCTCAGATGCAATACTATCTATAGCAATGTGGTGCATCATTGGGGGCATAGTTGGAGCTCGTATATTACATGTAGTGGACTTTTGGAACAGCGGAGGAGTCTGTGGAAAGGCTTTTACTGGTTATGGAGACTGCCCCTTGACAATATTTATGGTTTGGAAGGGCGGTATAGCGATTCTCGGTGCGGTATTGGGAGGATTTGCGGGTGGATCAGGCTATATTATGGTCAGAAATTCGGATTGGTTTCTAGCGGTATGGGATAAGTGTTTCAAATTCTTG
>VFFT01000105.1 GCA_009392775.1 SAR202 cluster bacterium
CCTAGATCAGATATTTTCTTCCATAGTTCGGGTGGGTATCCAAGATTGTCTTTCTCCATTTCTCTGGCTAGGCTAGGTGGGCATTCGGCTTCGAGAAACTCTCGAGCCAAATTCTTAACCATCTGTTCTTCTTCACCTGGTAATACGTCCATTTTATTTGTGACCTTTTGTTGTTTATTTTTGGTGCGGTGGTATCTTAACCGCGAGGCATGCCAAGTCCTCTCCTGGCAACTTGGTCTCGCATAACCTGCACACTACCGTGATTGATTCCAGACTGGAAAGCTCCGAGAAGGTTATGGGCAAAAATTCCGTCTTCTATAGCAGCTTCCGATCCGTTTAAGAGTTGTCCGTAGGGACCTAGTATCTGGGCGATTGTTTCGGTAGTACGTACGCCATGTTCTGGGGACCAGACTTTTTCAGCGGATCCCTCGTAGGTAAATGTGCCACCTCTTTCAACAAGGGACATACTTCTCATGGTCATTAACCGGCATACTTGTGCTTCTATCCATAACTCAGCCAGCCTGTCACGTACATCAGGGTCTTCAGCGGGTGAGTATCCATCCATATCGTTCTCTTTGACCCAATTGACGATATCTTCGTCTCTTTGTACCGATAAAAGATATCTGCTGGCTCCAACGCGGTCGAGATTCAGTCCCATTGCGCCAACATACCAGCCCATGTTTTCTTCGCCGAGCATGCATGAGGCAGGTATTCTAACATTCTCGAAAAATGTTTCGTTTGTTCTTCTATCACCATATGTGGTTCTGGGTGGTGCAGTTGGTTCGTTTTGTATAGTCCACAAAGGCCGAACTGTGATCCCTGGTAGGTCTATTGGTACCAAGAATATTGAAATTCCCTTGTGTTTAGGTGCTTCTGGGTCTGTTCTGGCCATTAAGTATACGTGTGTGCCGTAGTGGGCAGCAGTGGTGTACATTTTCTGGCCGTTTATTACGAAGTCGTCTCCGTCGCGTACAGCCCTGCATTGTAAACTGGCTAAATCAGCCCCGCCTTGAGGTTCTGTAAATCCAAGTGCGAAAACTATTTCGCCTTTTATAAGACCCGGTAGGAAGTATTTCTTTTGCTCTTCTGTTCCAGCTGCGAGGATCGCTGGAGCTCCACTCCCAGCCCCGCCAACGGTTATACCAATACGAGCAAATTCCTCTTCAATAATGTATTGGTCAATACGGCTTCCGTCCTGGCCGCCATATTCTTTAGGCCAGCTAATACCGATCCAGCCTTTGTCCCCTATCTTTTTGTATAAGTCCCGAGTCTCGGGTCCCCTGTTTCGGATCCCAGATTCTTCTATCTCATGGATTATTTCGGGAGTGACGTTGTCGGCTATAAATTGCCGTACTTCCGATCGCAGTGCTTCTTGTTCGGGTGTATAAGCGAAATCCATTAGTCATCCTCTCTATTTATTATGTCTGGACGTTCAGAGTATTTTCCAATGATTAGTAAATATTATCAGCCCGAGTATTATATTACGTGTTTAGTTGAGTGTCATCTGAAAGGCCATGAAATTGAGTTCAGGGATGTTGGTATGAGTCCTAAGTATTTTGGTCTATGTATTCAGATATTGGCTTTAATTGTTCTATGAGCGGTTCCAGATATTCCTCCCATTGACCTATGACGCCGTAGTCGGATGCTTTAAACATGGGAGCTCGGTGATTGCTGTTAATTGATATGATGATCCCCGTTTTTTGTATGCCAACCGTATGATTGAATGCTCCCCTGATGCCTACTGCTATGTATATAAGTGGGGCGATGGCCCTACCACTGATACCTACCTGTACTTGATGGGGGAGCCATCCTTCATGAACGACGTTACGTGTAGTAACCAAAGGGGCATTTATCATTGAAGCCAATTTTCTAATTCTATCGACGCTACTTGTATCGCCAACTCCCATTCCTATTCCAATGATAATGGGTGATTGATCAAGGGCTAGTGCATGTATGTTTTCTGAGGTGTGGTTTTTTATTAGGGTGATGTCTGGTCCTGAAAAGTCAGATAGCTCAAGATGCGTAAGTTCTGGCTTGTAAGACACATCAGGGTTTATAGGACTTAATAAACCGCCACGTAGAGTAACCATATTGGGTAGTGTCTTCGAACGTATGGGAGCGATCACATTGCCACCCAGCGCTGGTTTAAGTTGTACTAGATGGCCTTCTTCGCTGACTTCTAAATCTATCGCGTCCCCAGTGAGCCCAAGGTCTAAATGTGCAGCAATACGGGATGCCAGATCTCGTCCATCTGCTGTTGCTCCTAGCAGGACTGCATAAGGTTCTGATGCTGTGATGGTTTCACTAATCGTTTGAATAACTTTTCTACTATATACAGGTTCCGATGGAGGATTGTTTATATGTAATACCTCATCGGCACCGTAGTGGCCTAGAAGAGATACCATAGAGTCGTCCATTTCTCCGATAAGCAAGGCTTTTACCTGGCTTTTGGTGATTGATGCGATTTCACGGGCTTTTCCGAGCATCTCAAATGAAATATGCCTGATTTCGCTTGAAGAGCTTTCAGCGACAACCCAGATGCTATTAGAAGGGTTTGAATAGCGTTCTATGACGTTATTTGGCCCCGATTCAGAAGTATTAGGTGTATTCTTTATAAACTCAAAGATCTTGTCCCTTACAAAGACTCCGAATTGTTCGGGTGTCATGTCTGAGATCACTTCAGCTGATCGATTGGGTTCTACTAGCCTTATATCTTCTACCCAGGTTGGTGAACCCTCCATTCCAAACATGGATGATTCGGCATCTAGGCTTGCACAATTTACTTCTTCTATACTCGTTTCTTCGATTGATTCAATATCTTCTCTTTTAGCGAATCTCTCCGGAGCTATCCCTTCGGTTACGCATGCTATTGCAGGTAAAGGGCATTCTATTTCTTGATAACCTTCGTCTGTTACTCTTTCAACGTGAATTACATTGTTATTTGAATTAAAATCCAAACTTCTAACTTGACTAACATGCGGGAATCCCAGAATTTCTGCTAGTTCTGGTCCTACTTGCCCAGTTTCGGCATCTGCACTATTGCGTCCGCACATAATGAGATCAGGAGACTCGCGTTCCATTACCAAGCTCAGTGCTCTGGAAGTCGCAAGAGTATCTGAACCTGCGAAAATCCTGTCAGATAGAAGAATTGCTTTGTCTGCTCCAAGAGCTAAACACTGTATCAACCCCTCTTTGGCTTGGGGAGGACCCATTGAAACAGCGACCACCTCGCAATTACACTGGTCTTTTAACTCTAATGCTTTAACCAAGGCTAATACGTCGAATGGATTAATTTCCGATGGGACACCCTCTCGGATAATAGTCTTGTTTTCATAGTCAAAACCGATTCTAGATACCACTGGGACATATTTGACGCATACTGCTATCTTCATAGTCTGTTCCTATTGAATAGGCCAATGTAGATTTTTGAGTTCATCTTAAACAAAACGTCCCTGCCCTCTCAGTTCAAGTGTAGCAATAGCATTTAAGATTTCCCGATATTGATCTAGGGCTTCAGAATCTATAAGTTCAAGAAGTTCCTTTGATCTTTCTAGTTGCATGGATAACCCTGAGATATAAGATTCGTTGGGGATTTGAGATTTATTCTCGCCTTGTATTTTTTCCTGTAACCATTGGTTATAGATGGTTATCTTCTCAGAGAGCTTATCCAGTGCAGGCCCAATTGGCATTGCTTCTGGATGGGTGGGTCCGTTTGATTCTCCCATGAACACAGGTTCTTCGACTATTGGGAAGCGGCGCCATCTATATGGGGACTGTAAGATTGTATTTGCTGATTTTATACTGAATATGCTTTCAAGAGCTTCGGTTAACAATTTTCTTTGTTGAATAGGTTTGCCACATTCCCCTACTTGATTTCCAGCAGGGAATTTAACGTTTATTGCTCTAGGGGCTCCTATAGCGGCTGTGATATGAGGTTGAACTGACATAGATATTGTTGCTATTCCAGCTCGTTCAATTTGGTTTTGGATAAGTCCTACGGACCTATGACATATTGGTCAACCGCAAGTCATGAATAGGAGATCAACCCCGTCTGCAGAGTATTTCTCAGCCAGGGTAGGAGCTGTTTTGTTAATAAGCTCAGAAGGGTCAGGATTAAAACCCATTATGTTATAAGAGTATGGGGCTATATCGCCAATTATCCCTTGGTCTTTTAATTCCCGAAGCCTGTCTATTGGGAATATACAGTTTATATCTTTGTCCGCTTCTACATGATTGTAGTGCGTGTGGGTGATCATTAAGTCGGTGCTGCTTGTGGTCATGTCAACTGTTCTGTAGGTAGGGTCTCCGTGTTCACTGGTTACATCAAATGGGGTGTCGGACTTTAAATGGACGCCACCTGTAGTAAATAATCCTACTTTGCAGTCTGATAGATCTTTCTTGGGGGCTGTTATGTGTACCTCATTGTTCCGCAAATCAGCGTTGCCAGTATGGATCTGGTTTATTCGGTCAATCCAAGTTTCGAATTTGTAATGTTCTTCGTCAGTGAAACTCCAAGTCGTATATTCGCTATTCATAATTATCTCTACCTTATGGCCTGAATTGCATTAAGAGGCAAACATCGGGGTATTATGGTTCGGACCTGCGAAGGTGTCAAACGTGGCTTCCTTGACACTAATCTTTGCGCTTAGTAGTATGGTTCGGTAGAAAATAGCATATGTAAATCTGAATCCCTTATTCAGAATGGCTGAGGGACCGGCCCAATGAAGCCAGACAACCGGTCTAGGAGTCCGGAGGACCTAGGCACGGTGCCAAATCCGTCGTAGCCATAAGGCTGCGGAAGATGAGGGAGCTTGCTGAAATCGAAGCTTCTCCCAGAGAGGAGCTTTTTTTTGTGACTGTTTTTGAGGTGTTATGGCTAATAATAATGAGATTAGGCCCATAGCTTGGGAAGATGGAGTACTCTATCTTCTAGATCAGACGCGTCTTCCGTTGGAGCAGGTGACCATCAAGGTTGCTGAATATGGGGACGCTATTAAAGCCATCAGAGATATGCAGGTGCGAGGTGCTCCTGCTATAGGAGTCACTGCAGCTTACGCGGTAACCATGGCAGCATCTGAAATTCAACGTTCGGGGGAAAGCAACTTCCTAGGTGCGTTAAAAAGTGCATGCAGTGAAATAAGCTTGGCGCGACCCACAGCTGTCAATCTTGAATGGGCTGTCAACCGTATGCTGGATAAAGCAATTGAACTGACAGATAAATCCGAAGATGTTATAGACGGGCTGTTGGCAGAAGCTAGGAACATTCATAGAGAAGACGAAGAGATAAATCGTAAGATGGGTGAAATAGGGCAAGAGCTATTAGCTGATAGGTCCGCCGTGCTCACTCATTGTAACGCTGGAGCTTTAGCCACGGCTGCATTTGGTACGGCAGTGGGAGTGATTCGAGAGAGCTGGGAACGTGGGAATAGATTTTCGGTATTTAATACCGAAACTCGCCCTTTTTTGCAAGGAGCTCGTTTGACGGCATGGGAATTTCACGAATTGGGAATCCCCTCTACTTTAATAATCGACTCAGCCGCAGGTATGTTGATGCAGCAGGGGAAAATTGATTGTGTTATCACTGGAGCTGATCGTATTGCTGCGAATGGAGATACTGCTAACAAAATAGGCACTTATTCTCTAGCTGTGTTGGCACGAGAAAACAAGATACCTTTCTATATTGCAGCTCCTATCAGTACAGTAGATTTAGGATTGTCGTCGGGCCTCGATATAAAAATAGAAGAAAGGCCAGGTCATGAGGTGACTCATTTTCAGGGAACACCTACCGCACCAGTAGGTGTGGAAGCTTTAAATCCTGCTTTCGATGTGACACCCAACAATTACATCACGGCTATAGTTACCGAAAACGGCATCTGTAGAGCACCTTTTCTAGAGACTCTCAAGTCAGCAGTTAGCGATAGCGTGGGTGCAGAGTAGAGCCATATGGAATCACCTAAAGCAGACATAGCGATCATTGGAGGCAGTGGCCTTTATGAAATGGAAGGGCTGGAGTCTATTGAATATGCTTCGATAGATACTCCATTTGGAAATCCTAGTGATGATATTGTCCTAGGTAGCCTTAATGGAGTAAAAATAGCCTTCTTGCCCCGGCACGGTAGAGGACACCGTCTTAATCCTACGAATATACCGGTCAGGGCCAACATTTACGCGCTAAAGACTCTAGGAGTACGCCGCATAATATCTGTGAGTGCTGTAGGTAGTCTGAAAGAAGATCTTGCGCCGTTGGACTTGGTGATACCAGATCAGATTATCGATAGAACCCGACTCCGGACTAATACATTCTTCGAAGAAGGGCTAGTCGTACACGTGTCTTTTGCAGAACCATTTTGTGCCAATATCGGTAAAGCTATAGAACAAGCGGCGTCTGAATTAGAGATAACGGCTCACATGAATGGAACGATGGTCGTTATGGAGGGTCCTGCTTTCTCGACTAAAGCAGAGTCATTTATGTATCGGTCATGGGGTGCTGATATCATTGGTATGACCGCTCTTCCAGAAGCAAAGCTAGCGAGAGAAGCTGAAATTTGTTACTCAACAATGGCCTGGGTTACTGATTATGATTGTTGGCATGCTGATAATGAGTCAGTTACTGTGGATATGGTCATACAGAACTTGATGAAGAACGTGGAAAATTCAAAAGAAATGATACGACGGGTAGTCCCGTTGTTGCCCGAGGTCAGCGATTGTTTGTGTAGTACTGCGTTGAAGGACGCGATTATAACGAGATCTGACCAAATCCCTAGCAACATTAAAAGTAAACTCGATCCAATTATTGGAAAATATATGAATTAGGTGAGAGGTGTTTATATGCCTAGACAGCAACCTGGCGAACCCTATTACAGAGTAGATTCACACGAAGCCCTGCAAATATTGGAGTCTGATCCTGAGAACACAATTATCGTAGACGTCAGGCGTGATGATGAATGGGTAACTGGGCACGCGACAGGTGCGATTAACGTACCAATAGATGACTTTATAGATAGAATTGGCGAAGTGCCCCAAGATAAGCGATTGCTATTCATATGTGCGGCAGGAGTCCGCAGCGGGCTTGCTTGTGAAATGGCAGCTAGCATGGGGTTTGATACTGAGAATTTGTACAATATAGAAGATGGAACACCTTATTGGATAGCAGCTAATAATCCAACTTCATATGGAGATTAGCTTTCATATCTAACGGATAGTTTTATCAAATTTAGTTTGGTTGAATCGCATTGAGTGTAAAGCTCACTGCAAATAAAAAGACCGTTAAATCGGCAGAGGAGATATATATTGGCTACCAATGGAACGAAAGGTGATGTGAAAGATTTATCTTTAGCTCAGGCTGGTGTTAACCGAATTGAGTGGGCTGAGCGAGAGATGGGTGTTTTGCGTGCTATAAAGGAGCGGTTTTCTAAGGAAAAACCATTAGCGGGGTTTAAATACTCTCTGTGTCTGCACGTGACTACTGAGACTGCAAATCTCGCTGTAACGTTGAAAGAAGGTGGAGCAGATTTAGTTGTTTGTGCGAGTAATCCTCTAAGTACTCAGGATGACGTAGCAGCGGCGTTAGTTGGTGCGTACGGTATACCTACGTATTCGATAAAAGGTGAAGATAACGATACCTATTACCAGCATATCAATGCAGCATTGGATCATAATCCTAACTACACTATGGATGATGGTGCAGACCTGGTAAATAGTCTTCATTTTGAGAGACCAGATCTATTGAAGAACGTGATAGGTGGTACTGAGGAAACAACCACTGGTGTTATTCGTTTGAATGCGATGGCGGCCGAAAATAAATTAGCTTATCCGATTATTGCTGTGAATGAAGCGGACACAAAGCACTTCTTCGACAATCGGTACGGCACTGGTCAAAGTACTTTAGACGGAATTACTAGGGCAACTAATATTCTCTGGGCTGGCCGAAAAGTAGTAGTAGGAGGCTATGGCTGGTGTGGCAGAGGTGTTGCTAGCAGGGCTAGAGGCTTAGGAGCTCACGTCATTGTGACAGAAGTGAATCCTGTTAGAGCCTTAGAAGCTGTA